>JAAUPO010000001.1 GCA_012033095.1 Synechococcaceae cyanobacterium RL_1_2
CTAGAGAAGGCTTTTTAGCTTATTAGCCTAAATCCTTGCAGGTAAAACATTGCCAGTTTTTTGTCCTAGTAGTTAGAAAAAATCATTAAAAGTACCCCAAACTTAGGGGATTTAGGGGGCAAAATGCAAATTCAATTGACTTTATAAACAACCTCTAATGGCCTCAGCAATTTCCTTATTCTACTGGGCGGATTTGGTATTACAAAACCTATAGTACACAAAACTTGTCTTTCTTAGAATTTTGCAATCATCCAAAAAGCAAATAGCACTATATTGTTGAAACTCTCTTTAGTTTATGGCTAACTACTAGGACAAAAGTTGCGCCAAAAAACTTTAAATATGTCTGAGAGCTTTACTCGGTAAAGATTACAACTGATTTCGCTAAAGTGATTGTGTCGCAGGGGTTCAAGGTTTATGTCCTGTAGTTAGGTTTATGGATAAGCAAGTTTACATTCTTTCTAAAACTTCAATGCCAAGTAAGGATAAACCCAGTTTCAGGGTGCGGGCGGTTAAGTCCGCTAACAGTAACCGGGAAGAACGTTGGGGATCTTCTGCTTGCAAAATGGGATAGGCATCGTAAAATTGGTTAAATTTTTGGCTTAGTTCAAATAAATATTGACATAGCCGATTGGGTAATAGTTCTTGTTCTACCTCTGCGATCGCGGCATTTAACTGTAAAAGGTGTTTAGCTAGGGTAAGTTCCGATTCTTCGGTCAAGGTAAGGTCAAAGTTACCTAATTGTTCAAACTGAATTTCCCCTTTACGGCTTAGCCCTTTCACCCGTACGTAGGCATAGAGCATATAGGGAGCTGTATTACCCTGGAGGTGTAGCATCTTATCGAAGCTAAAAATATAGTTGCTAGTACGGTTTTGGCTTAGATCAGCATATTTAACGGCTCCCATGCCCACTTTACGGGCCACTTCTTCTATAAACTCAGGGGATTCGGTGCGTTGTTCTTCAGTGAGGCGAGTTTCCAGATCAGCCCGTGCTCGATCGATCGCTTCATCCAATAAATCCCGTAGGCGGATGGTTTCCCCCGATCGCGTTTTTTAATTTTTTCCCGTCTTCTCCCTGGACTAACCCAAAGGGTACATGGATGGTTTCCACGGTATCGGGAATGATGCCCGATCGCCTAGCTACCTGGAATACCTGGGCAAAATGGCTAGATTGACCCACATCGGTGACATAAATAATGCGCTGGGCCCCATCCTTTTGAATGCGGTATGTTAGGGCCGCTAAATCCGTAGTGGCGTAGTTATAACCCCCATCGGATTTTTGGACAATCAACGGTAACCGATCGCCTTGTTTATTGGTAAAACCATCTAGAAAAACGCATTGAGCCCCTTGATCTTCCTCTAGTAAACCTTGGGTTTTAAGGTGATCAAGGACTTCCCCTAAGTAAGGATTATAGAAAGATTCCCCCCGTTCCGTAATGGTGATATCTAGGCGATCATAGATTTGGGCAAATTCCCGCCGGGACTGATCACAGAGCAATTGCCACGCCTTAACGCTTTCCCCATCGCCAGATTGAAGTTTAACCACTTCTTGGCGGGCGGTTTCCTTGAATTGTTCATCTTCATCAAACCGTTGTTTTGCTTTTTTATAAAACGTGACTAGATCCCCAATATCCAGGACATTGGCCGTCGTTAGGGCGGAGGGATAATTTTCCCGCAGATGTAAAATTAACATGCCAAATTGAGTTCCCCAATCTCCCACATGGTTTAATCTCAGGACGTGATATCCTCGAAATTCTAAAATACGGGCGATCGAGTCACCAATAATAGTTGAGCGGAGGTGGCCCACATGCATTTCCTTGGCGATATTAGGGCTAGAAAAATCCACAATCACGGTGGTGGGTTCGGTTACTTGGTCAATGCCTAAGCGATCGCTATGGGCTAAACTTTTAATCTGGTCGATCAAATAGGAATTAGTTAGTTTTAAATTAATAAAACCAGGGCCAGCGATGGTAGGGGGCTCACACCAAGAACTCACATCTAAATTATCCACTATTTGTTGAGCGATCACCCTAGGGGCCTGTTTCAGCGGACGGGCTAAAGCCATGGAAACATTAGCCTGATAATCTCCAAATTTAGGGTTGGAAGCAGGGACAACGATGGGATCTTGTTCACGATATTCTTCCCCAAACGCAGCGATAAGGGCTTGCTGAAAGGCCTGTTTGAGTTCAGTAATTAACTTATCCATAGTGGGGTAGAAAAGTGGGGTAGAAATTTAAAATTTAAGGGATTGCTGAAATGGAAGACGAAAGTTTTAGGTTTATGGGGGAAAAAGTTTAGGCAAGCTCATCTAATCGGAACGTTATAATCTATCAATTTCTATCAATGTTTAAATTCATCCCTAAATTAACCAAATTAACCAAATTAACCAACGCCAAATTCAAGATTTAAAATTCAAGATTTAAAATTTAAGAATGTGTTTAATGTATTTGAAAAGCCCCTTGCCCCCAGTCTGGGGGAAATCACCTAAATTTTAAGCAATAAAGTTCGCCAAATCGGGGGATTTAGGGGGCGACTCCACAACATTTGATACTTTTTAAACACGTTCTAAGACTCAAGAAAGAGTGCAATCCGAGAAATAAGAAAGCGCAAAGTAACACCATAATGGAAAATGCCAACATCGATTAGAGCAGATCAAAATTTCGCTTCAATATTTCAGTTATTCGCCAGGAAGTAAAGGCTTAATGATTGATCAATCTTAATTGTCAGCCGCCACTACTATCGTAAAAAGCGTTATTCACCCCAACTAAGGTCAAGCCTTTGAGCCGGGATCGAAACCGAAGTTCCCTAATCCTGAATATAGTCTGAGCCAGAAATTAACGCAATTTCAGCTTTCATCAATTCGCGCCCTAGATATAGGGCATGATCCAGGTAGGTGAGGGGAGATTCCCCCTGCTCAGTTAAAACAATCCCTATTTCCTTCGCGGTACGACCTTGATAGGTTTTGACCGGCAGTCTTTTAGCCTTACCCCCACTACAGGCAATGACTTCCCCGGTATCGGGATCGGTGGCCAAACCTTTTTCGTTAATTTCATTACTATAATGATCAGCACAAATTAAACCCTGATCCCGATCGAGATAAATAATGAAATAACCAGCGGGATCTAATTGGATGAAACGCTGGGAATATTGATCGTCGATCGCTTGCAAATCTTGGGAAGAGATGGGCATATACCGCTACTGTAAGTGTCAACGGGTTAGGATTGTAGCAAAGATTTTCCTTTATCTTGTAATAATCCTGATAATAATCCTGAAATATGGTTTAAACTGATTCCAAATTACGCCAATAGGACTTACGCCCAAGCCCCCTAAATCCCCCAAATTAGGGAAACTGGCTTGAACGATCGTCCCCAAACATCACGGTTCCCAGGACAGAATCGGAATTTTTGCGTAAGTCCTGGCCAAAATCTAACTTGATCGCAGTTATGGAAATCAAGAAAGTCCCTAAATTTTGACTAAAGCCTTAGCCTATCCAGGCTGAAACCGATCTTGGCAATTAATCTTGATCATCAATAGTTGATTCTAGTGATCATTAATAGTTGATTCTGGTGGTTCAGGCTTGATTTAGATAGTTTGTTCTAATTTGATGGGAAATTCCCCAGGATTTTTCAAATTCTCTTGTATTGTTTAATTACAGGTTAATAACTCGTCAATAATTTGTCCCTAATTTTATGACCCGTGAAGCGATCGCAACCATGGCATCAGAGTGCTACATTACCAATAATTTAGTCTATAACGATCAAGTAAGCGCGACCTATCAAGGGCTGGACACTAGCACCGGAAAAGTCGTGATGTTGCACACCTTTGCTTCCGGGATCAAGGGTCACCCAGCCTATGAACAATGGCTAGAGCAATTTTTACAAGTTGGCAATGAAGTTAAACAGATTAAACATCCCCACCTAGTCAAAGTATTAGGTTGCTTGACTAAGGATCATAAGCCCTACTTGATCAGTGAAAATCCTATCGGTTTAACCCTCGATCGCTATTTAAGCCAGCACGGTAAGCCCTTACCTGTAGAGCAGGCTTTACTTTATATCCAACAAATTGCTAAAGCCGTAGAAGCCTTACACCGCCACAATCTTTACCACCAAAACTTACATCCTGCCCATATCTATCTTTTACCCCTCAAGCAAAAAGCCTATGTGGGTCACTTCGGTTGGCAATTCCATGTAACCCCTGGTTTAAGTCGTCTTTTCCCGATATTCTGAATGATGGTTACAGTCCGAAGGAGCAGTATCAAATCTATAACCAAGCTAACCCCGCAACGGATATCTACGGTTTAGCAGCAATTTTATTTTTCATGTTGACCGGTCATACCCCTTTACCTGCCCCCGATCGCCAGACCACCCCATGGCAAGATTGGCAAACCTATGCCCCTAGTTTTCCGGCTGCGGTGCAGAAAATTATGCTAGAAGGGCTCAAAATCCATAACCAAGATCGTCCCCAATCGATGCAAGAGTGGCTTGAACTATGGCCCAACAACCTTGAAACCATCCAGGGCCAGCATACCCCAGATTCACGGGTCACGTTGCCGACAAAGTTACCGCCCCTTCACCCCCGCCCTGAGTCTAATCAAAGGAGTTCTAACCCCATGCCCCTTGATACCCCCACTCCGCTACCAGAGCCCATGGTACAAGAGGCTAAAACGGAAATCCCCCCAGAATTGGTTCCCAATCCCCAAGGGAGAAAACCTAGTACCCAGGGAATTAAAATCCCTAAAGCCCAGTCTTCCCACCCTGCCCCCCCAACCTCTGTTTGTTACCCCCTCTACCACTGCGAAAACCCCTAGGGTTAAAACCATTCGCCATGATTACTATGAGTGGAAAAGCTTATTTACGTTTGCTGCCATTGTGCTAGCGATCGGTGGAGCAGCGGGAATGGGATTTGGGACAGCCCTATTGATTAGTACCCAATCGGGTAAAGACGTGGACATTTTCCAAGCGGATCAATCTTTTCCCTCCGTTGGAGAATGGCCGATTAAACGATCTTACTAATAATCCACAGTCCCTCAACACCTGGCGTTGGCTTGAATTGGATAACGATGGGCTCCTAAACTGACACTAATTAGTTAATTAATTAGAGCTACAGAAATTAATTGGAGCTACAGATAAAAAAAATTGTCCTGGTCTCCTTAATCCCAACAGCCAAAGATATGGGCAGCAATACAAACTAAATCTGTAATGATCATTTTTAATGGGGGATGATCGTAAGTTTATTTTGATTACTCAATCCCGCTTTGTGAAAATTTTGTCAGCATTGCATTAAAACAGTAGATGTTAATAAAAATTAACACCTGATTAATTGACCCTTGCCTAAAGCTAGTCCTAAGCTAGTTACTCGTCATTGATATTAATAAAATTTTTATAAAAGCTTTTTATGAGTAACTCCGGCCAATCCCCCCGGGATTTTTGCATTGGGTCAAGGAAAAGCGATCTAGCGATGGTGCAAACCCATTGGGTCCGCGATCGCTTAAAGGAATCCTTTCCCGACCACGAATTTGCCATTGATGCCATTGCCACCAAGGGCGATAAAATCCTTGACGTGGCCCTATCTAAAATTGGGGACAAGGGTCTATTCACTAAAGAGCTAGAAGTAGGATTAGTTGAAGAAAAAATCGATCTAGCGGTGCATTCCCTCAAGGATATGCCCACCAAATTACCGGAGGGTCTAACCCTAGGTTGTATTACCAAACGGGAAAACCCCGCTGATGCCCTAGTACTCCACGCTAAGCACGCCGGTAAAACCCTGCAAGATCTAGAGCCTGGTACGGTAATCGGGACTTCTTCTTTGCGTCGTTTATCCCAGCTCCGTCACCATTTTCCCCACCTGGAGTTTAAGGATGTGCGTGGTAACCTCAATACCCGTCTCGCCAAGTTGGATAACGGTGAATATGATGCTCTCATTTTGGCGGTGGCAGGATTACAACGGTTAGGATTTGGCGATCGCGTTTCCCAAGTCATTCCCCAAGAATTATCTTTGTATGCCGTAGGCCAGGGAGCATTGACCATTGAGTGTCGGGAAAATGATACAGAATTGTTATCCATGCTCAAGGTGTTAGAAGATATTCCCACCCGTGATCGTTGTTTAGCAGAGCGGGCTTTTCTTCGTTCCCTCGAAGGCGGTTGCCAAGTACCCATTGGAGTAGATAGTGCGATCGAGGGGGATCAATTAACCCTAACCGGTATGGTGGCGAGCCTAGATGGTAAAACCTTAATTAAGGATACCGTTAGTGGTAGCTGTGACCAGGCGGAAAGTATTGGTCAGGAATTGGCAGAAATTCTGAAAGGCAAAGGGGCGGATGTGATTTTACAAGAAATTTTTGCCCTCAATCGTTCCTAGATTGTGCTTCTTGTAAACCTTGACATTTAGTCCTAACCTAGCAAGCTTTGAATGTTTTTGCCGCGATCGCTGCGGAACTTTGAAGCTTGTATGTTTTTTAAGAACTATTTTTAAGAAAAATCAAGGTTTGCCTTGCAGTTCAATCCCAATGGCACAATTGACAAGGACTAAAGAAATATAAATTTTGATGATGTTTTTTGAATTGGTTCTTTAACTTTTCATACATTACATAAATTATTTTTACTACTTTTACTATTTTTACTAGCGTTAACTAACTTTTATCACTAACCATGGATCAATCAAATAAATTAACGGTGGTAGTCACTGGAGCATCTTCCGGTGTTGGCCTCTACGCAGCAAAAGCCCTCGCCGCAACCGGTAGATGGTTTGTGATTATGGCTTGCCGTGATCTCGAAAAAACAGCCCGAGTTGCCAAGGAAGTTGGTATTCCCGCTGATTGTTATCAAGCTCTAAGAATTGATTTAGCGGACTTTCTCAGCGTCAGACAATTTGTGGCCGAATTTAGAAGCCTTGGCCGTACCCTTGATGCCCTGGTCTGTAATGCTGCGGTTTATTTACCCCTAGCTAAGGAACCCCAGCGATCGCCCGATGGTTATGAGTTGTGTGTGGCCACCAATCACCTAGGCCATTTCCTTCTCTGTAATTTGATGATTGAGGATCTCAAAAAATCCAAAGCGGCCCCTGGCAAACTAGTGGTGTTGGGTACAGTAACCGCTAACCCCAAAGAACTAGGCGGTAAAATTCCCATTCCTGCACCACCGGATTTAGGGGATCTAAGTGGCTTGGCCCAAGGATTTAAACCCCCTATTGCCATGATTAATGGGGGCAAGTTCAAACCGGGTAAAGCTTACAAAGATAGTAAACTCTGCAACATGCTGATGATGTTAGAGTTACATCGCCGCTACCATAAATCCACAGGCTTAATTATTAATGCCCTCTATCCAGGATGTGTGGCTGAAACCGCTTTATTCCGTAACCATGCCTCTTTGTTTAGAATTATTTTCCCTTGGTTCCAAAAAAATATTACCAAAGGCTATGTCACTGAAGAACTATCGGGTAAGCGGGTAGCCGATGTGGTCTCTAAACCAGAGTTTAATATTTCCGGTGTGTATTGGAGCTGGGGCAACCGTCAAAAAGAAGATCGTAAAGCGTTCTGGCAAGAGCTTTCCGATGAGGCGGAAGACGTGAAAAAAGCTGCTCGCCTGTGGGAATTAAGCTGTGAGCTAGTGGGCCTACCCGTAGAACAACCGGTCTAGGTTTATCTCTATCCCCCTTGTAACGGTAGGGGCTGGCCCACATGGTCGCCGCCCCTCTATGCCCTATCTATGCCCTATTTCCGTTAGGGATAATAGTCACCGCAAAGATAGTTTATTCCTGCCAGATTAAATCCAGGGGTATTGATTCTTTGTCTTGAAGCATGACGCGATCGAGGGGGAATAAATCTAAATTTTGTTCAGCCCACTTTTTCGCTTCTGCGTGGGCAGGACTAACTAAACCTAATACTTCAGGATCGTATTGAATAATTTTACTGAGGCGAATCACAAGTTGTGCTAAAGATTCCCCCATATTCCAGTAGTCCCCTAAACATACATAACCATTGGTGAAAACGTTGGGATGAAATAATGGCTCTGTAAATTTTACGTAGGGCTTAGTGCGAGGATAGGTTTCACTTAAACTAATGGTTAGTTTATGGCGATCGCGAAAGATAGGAGTAAGGCCATCATCGGCTAATTTTTCGATGCCACGACAATGGAACTCTAAAACATAATAATGGGGAGGAGAGTCATGACTATGAATTAAAGTCAAAGTTTGGGGGTATTGCCGTAGCAATTGGCGCAAACTTTGATAGTCATGACCTAAACGCTTCTGCCATACAGACATAACCTAGCCTGCTTCAAGGATAGGATAAATTTCAAAAACGTCGTTTTCTTGTAATTCCACTGACTTCAAAGCAATGTTGGGATCTAGTTGTTCTCCTGTTCTTTCTAAGCGCACGGCATAACTAACGTCGAGAGGGAGGTTCCACCGTTGTTGAGCCGCTTGTAATAGCTGATCAATAGTTAACTCAGGAGGCATTTGAACTGCTGCTTGTCTTGTTCGATCAGCAGAACGAATAATGAGTGATATTTGTTCTGACATTAATTTTTTAGGAGAATTTAAAATTTAAATTGTAGTTGTAATCTTAACTGTAGTTGAGATTGGCCATGGCGAATTACGCTTACTTTATCAAAAATTTATAAATTGGGAATATTATTTGGGATTAATTTCTTATCTTTGTTTGATCAGCGTTGAATCATTTTAATAGCTAATGATTTCTGTAAATGTTGCCATCAAATGCTATTAGCTTCTCTGGTGCCGCTATAATCCGATGATCAAACAATAACATCAAGAATTAACAAATTAACAATAGCATTCAACACAGCACCCTAATTTCGCTCTAATTTTGAATCCTACTTTTGAATTACTTGTAAATATTTAATCTGTTTTTTTAGAGAAAAATATTAGGCGATCGAGTTTCGTAAATTTTTCCCCGCAGCGATGATCACGCTTTATCCCAAAACCGTTTTGTTGGGGATGGGAAAATAATTTTTATCCCAATTGTTGCTGATATTAAGAGCTGATGTATAAAGCCCCCCTGCTCCCAATTTTGGGGGAGAAATTCCTGAAAAATCATTAAAATTCTTCCCCATTTGGGGGATTTAGGGAGCTTGGGCGTAAGTTCTATTTAAGCAAGCATTTTAAGCGAGTTTATTAACCTGGGGCTTTTAAAGCTATTAATGCTTAAATTCATTCCTGCTATTAATGCTTAAATTTATCCTTAAATTAACCAACATCAAATTTAGTTAGTTAAGTCAGGTAGTTAGTTAAGTCAGGGTCTGAATCTGCGTCGAATACTAAGCAGAGTAAACCCCGATCGCTTTCGGCGAATAAAATTTCTTTGGGGGGTAAACAAAGATGTTTGAGCTTCAAGCCTGGGTGTAGGGAGAGGGTTTGCTTATCAATTTTTTCGATTAATGAAAAGTCTCTAATTTGATGACAATGGGGGCAGGGTAATTTGGTTTCTGGATATCGGTTGATGGGTTGGTAAATGGTTTCTGGAGAATTATGACAACCGACTTGGGAGCAATGGATGTGGGTCAAAATAGGATTGCGTAGTTTAACCACGATGGCACCATAACCCCCTTGGCTTAACTCGTTGAAATAATCTTGTACTAGACGATCGCGTTGATAGGGTAAAGGGACGTTAATGGCGGTGGTTGGTTCGTGGTGGGGGCAATGGGGAGAGACCTTCATGGTCACTTTGAAACTATGCCAAGGTTGCAAGCTGACGAATATTTTTTCTCCGGGGCTAAGTAAACGGTCATCTTGATGGAGATAAAGTAACGCCTGTTCCACCGCGATCGCTCCGACTATACTAGCGAGGGGAGCCGTGGTGGGGACTGCGTTTGGGGGTAATTGGCGGGCAAAACCCTGGCAGGAAAACCGTTGTTCCCGTTTTGCCCACATCGAAGAAGAAATGGTGCATTCATAACAACCGTGATCTAGGGAGGTGGGATCAAACCAACTGATTTCCCCTTGACTCACACCGATCCCCGTATTGATCCAGGGAATACCAGCAGCGTAAGCTAACTGATTCAAGATCCAGCGGGCATTAATGCTATCGAGACAGCCAATCATTAAATCATGGTCAGCGATCGTCCCTAAACCCACATCAAATTGTAAATCCCCCGCGATCGCGTAATCTGCAAATCCGGATTAAGCTCTAATAATCTGCGTTTTGCCGCCTCAACTTTGCTTTGACCTTGATCTTCTTCCCGAAACAACACAGATCTAGTCAAATTAGATAAAGACACCTCATCAAAATCCACAATGGTTAGGTGACCAAATCCCATCAAAGCTAAATTTTTCAGCACTTCATTCCCGATCGCCCCCACCCCAGCGACAAAAATCTTACTTACGGCAATCTTTTGCTGTACCCACCAGGGAATTAAATCATGGCGACTATAACGATGTTCCTGCTCAATGACAAACCTTTGCTCATCCATAATTGATTCCTCGCAACAATAACCCCTAATCCATGCCCATTATCGATCATTTAATTACTAGTGGGTCTTACCTTGAATAAGGATTAATTGAGGATAGTTCTTTGGCTCTATGGCATAATTTCAACCACAATTGTGCCAACCATAACCCCTAATACTTAAGACCAGGGGGGAATTGCTCTTAAATTTTAAATTGGGGTGCGGTATGGACGTAACTGGATTCGAACCAGTGACCCCATCGATGTCAACGATGTACTCTAACCAACTGAGCTATACGTCCTTTTCTAGATTAGTGATGCTATCACAAATTAAGAAGCCAATCAATAACCTAAATTTGAATCACCATGGGGGGGATTGCTTAATTTAGCCATCAACTAAAAAGTTGACGGGTCTTAAAGACAGCATTTCCATCGTATCGATCAAAGTTGTACCCTAAAATCTGATAACTTGATAATTTTAACTTGATAATTTGATTTTCCATTGCCGTAACACCAATATGGGGATGCCATGGCATTGTTTACCCCCTTCAATTTTCCTGCTCATCCTTCGGTAACATTCGGCAGCTAATTTCTAGCTCCTCCCAGAGGTTCCTAATTTTGATGTAGGCTTCTGTGGAACTGATTTTACCGGCAGTTTCGAGATTACAGATATAACTAACTTTTTGGGCAAATTCTTGGAGGTTAGCATTAAATACTAGGTTTTCTGGGGAAAACTTACCTCGATAGGAAGCCCGAGGAAATAGAAAGCTATCGGCGGAAGATTGATCACTCATGGTAGGGGGAATTTGCTGTAACATAACTAGCCTCTCTCAAGATTTAATAAAGAAAAATCTAAGGTAGAAGAATTTCCGACTACGCTGAAGCTGATAGATTCAGGATAGTCTATTTGAAACCGAGGATGATTCCTTAAACTCCTCTTAACCTTAACTAAATCTTAACTTAAACAAAGTTTGAAATATGTCACTAGGAAACAAACTTTACGAAGGTAAAGCGAAGATTATTTATACGACCGACGATCCGAATATTGTTCTGACCTATTATAAGGATGATGCAACGGCCTTTAATGGTCAAAAAAAAGGCGCGATCGCGGGTAAAGGAGTGATGAATTGCACGATCGCGGCGAACCTATTCAAGTGGTTAATGAAAAATCATATTGCCACCCATTTTATTGATCAACCCGAACCCCCATCAAATGGTGGTCAAAAAAGTAGAGATTATTCCTTTAGAAGTAGTTGTTAGAAATATTGCCGCCGGGAGTCTTTGCCGTCAAACGGGATTACCCCAGGGGCAAATCTTACCCAAGCCCTTGGTGGATTTTTATTATAAAGACGATAGCCTAGGGGATCCTTTATTAACAACGGATCGTATTTTTTGCTAGATTTAGCGACCCCAGAGCAACTACAGGAAATTATTGATGTCACCCTCAAAATCAATGGCTTACTACAAGAGTTCTTCGATCGCTGTGCCATTACCCTGGTAGATTTCAAATTAGAGTTTGGACGGGATAGGGAAGGGAAATTACTTCTCGCCGATGAAATTAGCCCCGATACTTGCCGGCTATGGGATCAAACCGCCACCGATGATGACACTAAAGTGATGGACAAGGATCGTTTTCGTCAGGATTTAGGCAACGTAGAATCGGCCTATGAACAGGTACAGTCTAGAATTTTAGCTGCGATGGCAAAACTTTGACCTTAACTAGGGAGTGTCATCAATTAGCATTAAAACGTTGATCATGAGACAGGTTCAGAAAGTATAGTTTTAAACTGAAATCCTTAGCTAAGAAGAGTTTCAGGTTTAAATGATGACAGGCCCTAAATTGTTGTGGTCTTTGCCGCGATCGTTGATAACATGGCTACGGCCCAACTTCTGTCCCCCCGCAAAAATAAATCTGTACAGCCTGAAGATTGGTTGAACTTCGATCGCTATCCCATAGCTATATCACTGATCCCAACAACCCAAGGAATCTAGTTGCCGTTGGATTCTGGTTAGAATTCCCCTTAAAACTCTGAAGTCCTAATTTGATCGTTAACTAAATCAAAACGTCTCCAAGGTCTGGACTGTTGAATTATTAAAATTTGTAATTAAGCGTCAAGACCCGGAGCCAAACTTGCAATGATTAGGCATATATACACAAATTTAAGCCCTTAAGTTATGTTGACTAAAATCCTTGGGGGGAAAAATTAAACCTATGATTAAAAACATTTTATATAGTGAATCTGGTGGCGGCAATTCCAGAGAAATGATGAAGGTTCTTTTAGATTTACCCCTCATCAAGCAAGCCCAATTGACCATGCTCCACGTTGTGCCGAATCAGATTATTGAAGGGGATCAATCCCAAAGGTAATCGATGGGGAACAAATTATCAGCGATGCGGTAGCTGAATTAAAATTAGAACCTTCTCAAGTAACCACAATGCTAAGGGAAGGAGAACCGAAAGACATCGTGCTCAGTGTGGCCAATGATGTGGATGCGGATCTAATTGTCATGGGTTCTAGGGGTCTGAAGCGATTAGAAGCAATCCTTGGTAATTCGGTCAGTCAATATGTATTTCAATTAACCGATCGCCCCATGTTATTGGTTAAGGATGATAATTATGTGCGCCGATTTAAAAAAGTGATGGTGGCAGTAGATAAATCCCCCGCCGCTGAATATGCTTTTGACTTGACCTTAGATCTGCTGCGGGGTTATCCGGGGGTAGAGCTACTACTCGTGCGGGTTAACCCCGATTTAGATGATGATTATTTCCCCACCCGGACGGAAATGGAAAGTAATCCGATTGTGCAGCCCTTTTTTAAACGGGCCAAAATTATGGACATTCCCACCCAATGTCTGGTGACCGGTGGGAAACCCCGTCGTCGTCTGTGTGAACTAGCCGAGGAAAAAAATGCGGATCTGTTGGTGTTGGGTTCCCCCGATCGCCGTCCCTCGATCGCGAAAACCTTACCTGACCTCGATCGTCTCTTAGGCACATCCCTGTCTGACTACATTCGAGTCAATGCCCCCTGTCCTGTCCTGTTAGCCCGCAGCAAATAAACACAATTAACCTATCGCAAAAGGATTTGAGTTGTGGCCTAAGAGGCTGTTTATAAAATCAATTGAATTGGCATTTTGCCCCCTAAATCCCCCAACTTTGGGGGACTGTTAATGATTTTTCAGAAATTTCTCCCCCAGCATTGGGGGCAGGGGGGCTTTACACATTAGCTCTTAGGAATAAGAAATTAATAACATCTAAAACTTAAATCCCCATTAGGTTACCTTCACTCGCAGGAGACCCCACAAATCGCTAAGTTATAGTCTTTTTAAATAATTAGGGGAAACAAATAGATCTGAAAACATTCCATTGAGAGGAACAGCCACCCCATACTAAATTAAATTGACTATATTTAATTCACGATCCTTAATATCAGCAACAATTGAGATCAAGATTATTTTCCCATACCAAACAAAACGGTTTTGGGATGAGAGGATCATCCCCACCGAGAATATTATGGCCCCACTAACTTGCTTGAAATTCTTGGGCTAACCTCTGCACCTGCGCTAATTGTTCAAAAATGTTTGTCATGATTTTGTCCATGCCCACAGTGGTTTTTTGTTGGGCTAACTTTTCAATGTCATGGCACAGATGGGGAATTATTTCCACCGCCGCCGAAGAAGAGGCCCCTTTGAGGCGGTGGGCGTGGTTATAAATATGTTCGTAATCTTCTGCTTCGATCGCGGCGTGTAATTCCTGGGCATAGAGGGGGGCATCCTCTTGGTAAATGAGTAGCATCTGTTTCCAGAGGCCTTGGTCGCTACCCCAAAATTTTTCTAAACGCTCAAAATTAATCCATGGGCCATCCGCCACAGCCAGGGGAGGCTCTCCCTGTCCCTGGAGTTGAATTTTTTTGAGCATATAGCGATCGAGTACCTTTTCCAAGGCCTTCATCGAGATTGGTTTAGAAATATATTCATCCATCCCCACCGCTAAACATTTCTGTTGTTCCCCCACGATCGCACTGGCAGTAAGGGCAATAATAGGGATATGTTGCCGGTCTGCTTCGCGATCGCGAATAATCTCTGTAGTTTGATAGCCGTCTAGTATCGGCATTAAACAATCCATCAAAATCAGATCAAAATGTTCTTGTTCCAGGGCAGATAGGGCCAATTCTCCATTAGACACGCAGGTAATAGCCGAATAACCAATGGTTTGTAATTGATTGATAATTACTTTCTGATTGATCCGGGTATCCTCCGCGATGAGAATTTTAAACTTGGATCGATCCTGGTGTAGATCCATGGTCGCGTTGACTCCAGGGTTGTCCAGATTCAACTGGGCCATTAACTCGTCTAGGATATGGTTACCCGTGAAAGGACAAACCACCCCCTGAAGATTATTTTGGGCTAACCAAGGCTGAAGTCGCTTCAACTCCTCGGCTGTCAACATAATCGCGATCGTGGCGTTGGGCATCTTTTCCCGTAGGGTTTCGATGTGGCCATAAAAGTTTGGCACCTCATGATGGTAAGGGACGACGATCAAATCATAATGATGGTCGTGGCCAGCTTGGAGTTGCTCCATTACTAAGCCCAGGGTTTGGACTTGGGTAACGTTAGCCTGCCAATAGTTCAATCGATGCCACAGCTTGCGTCTTGATTCCTGATTTTCATATTCATGAACAATCAGGGCATTCATTTGGCTAAGATCTAGAACGGGCAAATTATCCCCAGAAAAATTCTGATCCGCAATTTCCCAAGGGACTTCTAACCAAAAGGTTGAACCTTGGCCATAGGCACTTTCTAAGCCGATGGTTCCCCCCATTAATTCCACTAACTGCTTAGAAATAGCCAAACCAAGACCGGTACCACCATAGTTACGGGTACTGGAGTCATCGATCTGGGAAAAGGAACGAAACAGTTTAGATTGGTGTTGGGGTTTAATGCCTAAACCAGTGTCAATCACGGAAAAACGAATTAAGGCCTCCGTTTCCTGGGACGCTTGAAGTGATAGCGCAATCTGAACTCCTCCCTTATCAGTGAATTTAAGACTATTACCGGCTAAATTAGTGAGAATTTGCCGAAGTCGGTTCACATCCCCCAGCAGGTAGGTGGGGATGTCTGTGGGAATATCCACGGTTAGAGAAATACCTTTAGCTTCAGCTTGGGGGGTTAATAACCTCACTACGGATTGAACGCATTCGACTAAATTAAAGGGTTGATGCTCTAAATAGGTTTCCTTGGCTTCTAGTTTGGAGAAATCTAAAATATCATTAATGATCACTAATAAATGTTGACCACTTTGGGATATCACCCTTAATAGCTCTTTTTGTTGTTCATCCCTGATTTGATTGAACAGGAGTTCCGCCATGCCTAAAATGCCATTCATGGGGGTACGGATCTCATGGCTCATGTTGGCTAAAAATCGAGCTTTAATTTGGGCATTCTCGATCGCGGATTCCCGTGCTTTGACCAACTCATTAATATTTTGGGAAACGATCACAATCCCACCAATGGTTTTTCTGGGGTGTACCAAGGTTGTACCCCCCAACGAATATAGATCTTATTGTCTGGATCAAGATCAAAGGCTTCCTCTGGGGAGGAGACAATTTCCCCGCGCAGGGCTTGACTATTATAATCTCGCCATTTTTTTGGTAGTTGCGGAAATACATCATAGTGGCACTTCCCGAGGAGTTCGTCCTGGTCTGGGCAATATTGTTGTTTCCATTGGTCGCTGTAGGCCAAATACCTCATTTTGTGATCAAATAGCGCAATATCCACCGGTAAATGTTGCAAAATATTGTAGAGTTGATCCTTTTCCCGCCGTAGGGCATATTCCATCTCCTTGGTGGCGGTAATATTCATCATTACCCCATCAACAAATAGTACTTCTCCGTCATCATCAAAAATGCCCGCTCCTCGATTATTAACCCAATTAATGGTGCCATCTTGATGAATCACTCGGTACTCCAAATCGAAGGAAGTTTCGTACTCGATCGCCTGGTTGATGGCCTGCAAAATCTCAGCTCGATCGATGGGATGAACCACTGAATCAATGAGGCTATTTTTTGCCCTCAATAAATCTTTGGCAGGAATAACCACTGAGTTCTTCAATGGCTTCAGAGACAAACTCCACCGATAAATGTTCATCCGCCCGACAACGGTACACGACCCCCGGCAGATTATCCACTAGCGATCGAAACCGTTTTTGACTATTAAGAATGACCTCCTTTTGCTGTTCGATTTGCTCAAATTTTGGGGTTAGCCGGTAATTGGCATATTCCAACGCTTCTGTTCGTTCAGCAATTTTGAGCTCTAATAATTGATTAGCTTCCTCCAACTCCTTATAAATAGATTGCCTTTCCAGTTCCACCGCGGCTCTTCGGGCAAATACTCGAATGAGGGCGTAGCTATATTCCAAATTATTATTGACGTTGGTAGTGGCATAACGAATCCCTAAATAGCCAATAACCTTATTTTGACTACTGATCAGATCCACCACAAACTCATCCATTTCTCCCCCCCGTAACTACCCCATAGGAAGCAATAATGGGATTTTCTTTGTGATCCAAGGAATCTGTATTACTAGTGATAAAACATTGTTCAATCTCAAGGGCTTCGGCTAGGGTTTGCACTAAAGTATCAAAAAACTTTGGCCCGTCGTACTCGAAACACTAGCAACAATGGTTTTTAATACGGATTCCGCCTTTTTTCGTTCTTCAATTTCCGTGGCTAAGGTTTCGTTTAAGCTAGCCAATACTTTGGGATTTTTTAGACTGAGAAACTTAGGAATTAACGTAATTAATTGCAGGGCTGTATAGGCGGAAATAATGGCCGTAATGGATTGTTCGATGCCCTCTAACCAGTAAGCTGGATGCCATAAAACCCAGATATTAAAAACATGACCAATGCCACAGGCAAGAATGAACAAGCTAAATAAAATTAAAACAAGGTTAATTTCTCGATCGGTGTTGGCTTGTCTCGCAAAAAAAGTAGCGTTGCGGGGATGGAAAAGTACGCGATCGCAATAATGAGATCGCTGCTAACGTGGAGCCAAATTAGGGGACTTTGCCAAAGGTAACAACTGCCGTGGGGCATATACTGGCTCGGAGAAAATACATCCTGCAGGATTTCCAGCATCGGTTTAAGGGAAGTAAGGTTATGGATATAGGGATAAATAAGGCCACAAAGATATGGTAAGAAATGGGGAAAAACTCCTGTTGTCAGGCTAGATAAATTGATAGGAACTATATTTGCTATGTGCCGTGTTTTGTTTTTTAGATTGTTTTAAGGCCCAGGATCAAAAAAAATCTAGGCTTTATGGCATTAAGCATTAAACAGTTGAAGGATCAACATTTAGGGACTGTGTGAAAAGTCTCCCTATCCACCTAAATGGGGGAGATTGATCGTAAAAGTTAAGCAAATTTGGGGCTTTAGATGGCCAAGTGGTAACTGTTTATACTGCTCAAACATCCTCTTAGAACTAAAACTTAAATATCGATCAATGTAGAGATGAGCCCCAAATATCATGGGTCCGACGGTTGTTCCATCAGTCCTATGGTCTGGGTGTCCCCATAGTCCCATTATCTTTTTTAGCATTGCTAAAAATCAACATCAACTGATATTTTTGATAGTGGATAACTTTGGAGATAAATTTTATTAATGAATTTCTTTAGTAAAATTTATTAATGAGTTTATTTTAACAATATTTCGTAAAAGCCTTGGGCCCGAGACCTTGTGATTTAATAATCAAAATCTTGATCTTTCTATCTAGTTTTGGTTGTTGCTATGGCCGCTCCCCACTTAACAGCAATTCTTCTGATTAATTGCCCCGATCGCGTAGGCTTGGTCTCGCGCATTTCCCATTTTATTTTTGAGCGGGGGGGCAATATTCTAGATATGGATCAACATGTCGATCGCGATGAACAATTATTTTCCATGCGGGTGGCCTGGGATATGGGGAACTTTTCCATTACAGCGGAGGAGTTGCCGGCGGCTTTTGAACCGTTGGCTAGGGAATTTAAAGCGACCTGGCAAATTCACTTTTCCTGCGATCGCTTACGGGTGGCGATGTTTGTTTCCAAAACTGACCATTGTCTCCAGGAAATTCTATGGCGACATAGTTTAGGGGAATTCGCGATCGATATTCCCTTAATCATTTCTAACCATCCTCAAAACCAGGCAGTGGCAGAACATTATGGTATTCCTTACTATATTTTTCCCATCACTAAAGCTAATAAGCTAGAACAAGAACAACGGGAATTAGCCTTAATCCAGGAACATCGAATTGATACGATCGTGTTAGCTCGATATATGCAAATTTTAAGTCCCCAAATCATTGCCCAATATCCCCACCGTATTATTAATATTCACCATTCTTTTTTGCCGGCGTTCATTGGGGGGAATCCCTATAAACAGGCCTACAACCGAGGGGTGAAATTAATTGGAGCCACCAGCCATTATGTGACGGAGGAACTAGATGCCGGACCAATTATTGAACAGGAAATTATTCGTATTTCCCATCGGGATTCTGTGGAGGATCTGATTAGAAAAGGTCGGGATTTGGAGCGGTTAGTTTTTGCTAGGGCGATCGGTTACCACAGCGAACATCGGGTGTTAGTCAATGGAAAAAAAACAATTGTGTTTATTTAATTGTTGATTAAATCTTGACTAACTATTAGGACAAAAAGCTTGCAATGTTTTCCCTGTAAGGATTTAGGCTAATAAGCTTAAAAGCCTTATCTACAGGACTTACGCAAAAATTTCGATTCTGTCTTGGTAACCATGATGTTTTGAGATGTTGGGGACAATCGTTCAAGTAAGTCCCCCAACTTTGGGAGCTTTAGGGGGCTTGGGCGTACGTCCTATATGATATAACCCCAAAAATTAAATTCTAACAAGCAAACATCAGCCATCATGGACAATAGAAGCCATGGAGTAAGGCTTCTTAATAATCAAATTTTCAGGGAATGGGGGATCTATGCTTGCTTTATTGTTTAACAGTGCGCCAATTTGCTCTAATTTAATTCCATTGTTGGAGTCGAAAAACTATGAAGTGCAAGTGGGGGAAACCTGGTTAGAGTGTTGGCAGCTTTATCAGCAGGCATTACCTGAATTAATTTTGGTGATGCCAGAAGAAACCCTCTTGGATGAGTTAGCCCAACTGCTGAAGCAAATACGCTCCTACCCAGCAGGGGGAACGAACGCTGTGATCGTGGCTTTTGCCTTGGCTAAAAATTTGGCCTTAGTAGAAACCTTAATTCCCCAGGGCTTAGATGATTTTGTGTTGCTGCCCTGGTATGACCAATCCTTCGGATTAAAGCTCAATCTTTACCATAAGTTATACTGCGATCGCGCCCCCCTACAGCGGGTTGTCAATAACCTCCTCACCGAAGACAATAACCAAAATCTGTTATCGGCTAAAGCGGATACCCATAGTTCCGATGAGTACATCATCCTCGATCGTCAGCTTAAGGTCATAACCTGCTCCCCCAACGCCGATCGGTTTAGTGATGAACAACAACCGATTGAACCGGGGGAACCCATTCAAGATTATTTTCCTGAATTATTTGGGGTTGAAGATATTTTGCATAGCGTTTGTGATGGCAAACAAATAATATATCGTTTGCCTGGGATTGCCCGATCGCTGGAGCGGCCCAATGATCTCTATGTGGATTTAGAAATTACCCCCCAACCTCACCCCCAGGATCAGACCCCTGGTTTATTGATGGTGCTACGGGATACCAGCCAACTTATGGAGCTCAAACAAATTGTGATGCAACGAAGCAATGAATCCCAATTGCTGCTCCGTCAATTGACCATCAATCAAACCTACCTCGATCGCGTCATTAAATTCCCATGGCCGATGCCCTCTTTGTCACGACCCCAAAGGGCATCATTAAAACCGCCAACCCAGCGGTGAGCCGTTTATTGGGCTACGGAGTCAAGGAACTAATCAATCAACCGATCGCTAAATTCATTAAAAATGAGCAATTTCTCCACAGTCTGACGGAGCAAGCCAATGCCACACCCCAAGAACTAATATGCCACACCCAAGACGGCCGCAAATTAATCATTGCCTTCTCGAAAAGTACCATTCCTGGGGAACAACAGGAGAATATTGTCTATATTGGTCGGGACATTACCCGCCAAGTGATCTATCTCCATCGCATCAAAACCCTCAATCAATCCCTCCAACAAAAAACCGAAGAACTAGAGCAGGTGAATACGGAATTAGAAGCTTTTTCCCGCACCGTCTCCCATGATTTACGCGGGCCCCTCAGCCATATCAGTCTCTTTAATCAATTGATGATGGTGGAATACGCCTCCCAACTCGATGACCAGGGTCGTGATTATATGACTGAAATCAAAGAGGGCTGTCACCGCATGAATCAATTAATTTCTGATTTATTGCAATTATCCCGGGCCAAATTTCAAGAGCTTAATTTGGATCTGATTGATCTTTCTGACTTAGGGGAAGATATTCTATTTCGGTTGAAGCGGAAAGAACGCGATCGCCCAGTGCAGATCCGCATACAACCATCCATAGAAGTGGTGGGAGACTATGGCTTAATTAAAGTGGTGTTAGAAAATTTGTTAAATAATGCCTGGAAATACACTAGCAAAGAAACTGCCCCTAAAATTCATCTAGGTATTGTGTCCCATGTAAATCACTCCTTTGAGCAAGTAAAAGTATTAACCCAATCCCAACCCGGAAAAATTTATTTTGTTCGGGATAATGGGGCAGGGTTTGATATGGCCAAAGCCCAGGATTTATTTGCCCCCTTCAAACGACTCCATAGCCAAGAAGAATTTGAAGGTACTGGAGTCGGTTTAGCCACAGTTAAACGCATCATTGAACGCCATCAGGGCAACATTTGGGCTGAATCCATTCCCGGTCAGGGGACTACTTTTTACTTCACCCTCAACTGCTCTCTTTAATGGAGTCCATCTTCAGTTAAACTATTTGATGATTAGTTATATTTAAATTCAACTTAAATTCAAAATCTATAAAAATGAGTATTGATATTGGACAAAAAGTAAAAGTTTGTCGTCTTCGGGATCAAGTTTCTGGAGAAGTGGCTGATAAACTTGGCAAAATTGGGACTGTGATTAATTTCAAAATGACCGATGGTAGCGGTGTCGGCGCTGTAGTTGAATTTGAAGATAAAACCAGCACTTGGTTTTTTGAAGATGAATTACGGGTAGTATAAGCCCTTGGCCCCTAAACCTAGGGTGATAATTAATCACCACCAATACCACTAATAATTTTCGTAGGAGCAATCATATTTGAATTTAGTTTTTGAATTTGAGTTTTTGTTCCGCAAGTAAATTATAAATATATAAATAATATAGCTCTTAATTTAGTAGTCAACGCCTTCCCCTGGCGGCAAAGCCCTATTTATTAAAACCCTATTTATTTAGGAATTAGGAAGCCACAATACTTGAACCATAGAGTTAATCCCTCGGCGATCGCCATAGTTCAGTTGGGAGCATCTCAATTATGTAAATTGCCTACTTTGCTAACGACAAAATAGGGGTTTCAACTCCGAAGATGAGTGTTTCTGCAAAAGTGAGATGCTCCCGTTCAGTTTTTATTTTTTATTTATTTACTAGAGAGCACAACTGTTGAGGTTGTGTTTTTTTGTTTTTCCTTGATCCTGGTTTAACACCAAATCCGTAATGTTGAATAAGGCAAAAGTCGATTTTATAGGGTGAATGAGAAACCCAACTTATTTCTTATTTCGGTAGTGCGAAGAACGTGTTTGAAAAGTATCAAATGTTGTGGAGTCGCCCCCTAAATTCCCCAATTTGGCGAACTTTATTGCTTAAAATTTAGGTAATTTCCCCCAGACTGGGGGGCAAGGGGCTTTTCAAACATCCTCTAAGCTGCAATTAATTAAGTTGGTATGACTTTTCTTGGTCGGCCTTAATCATCCAATCTAAAAAGGGTTTTTCCTGGAGGGGACGACTAAAATAGTAACCTTGAAACATCTTGCATTGTAACTGCCGTAGTCGCTCTACCTGGGTTGCCTTTCCACCCCTTCCGCCACCACATCTAGTTTCATTAGTTGGCCAATGGAAATAATCGATTCCACCAGACCATGATCCTTATTTTCGTCTAATTCATTCACAAAGGCTTTATCGATTTTAATGATGTCTAGGGGTAAATCCCGAAGGTGGGCTAGGGAAGAATAACCTGTGCCAAAATCGTCTAAAGCAATTTTCATTCCGAGCGATCGCAGGATATTGAGTTTTTTTACGGCATCTTGAAGGTCATGGAGTAAGGCAGTTTCGGTCAATTCAATGATCAGGTAATGGGGATCAATGCGATGGTATTGAATAATTTCCTGTAGTTGATTGACAAAATCCGGTCGGGCAAATTGCCAAGGACAAACATTGATGGACAAATGACCTCGAAAGGGATAACCCTTTTCTAACCATTGTCTGAGATGTTGGCAGGATTCCTCAAATACCCACCGGCCGATACTATGGATTAAACCC
>JAAUPO010000125.1 GCA_012033095.1 Synechococcaceae cyanobacterium RL_1_2
GTGTACTTGTGGGTAAGTCCTATTTATCCCTAAATTAACTAACACAAAAAATAAAGACCCTTAACGTTATGGTTAATCAGGTCTTTATTCTTGGTTTATTATGGGTAAATTAGTAAGAAAAATATGATGAATAAAGTCTTAGTCGTAAACTTTCCCACGGCCCCATCTTTCGGATTCTACTTGCGCTTTAACTAGAATGAAACCGGATACGTCTTCTAAATCGCTATCAGTAAGACCTTTCATGACTGGCCAAATGTCTAAACGGGAAACATTGGGGTGAAGCTCTAGTAAATCCCCTTCTCCATCATAGTTAGTGGGTAATTTTAGGTAGTCAGCCATCGCTAATACATTATCTCTAGAAGGTTCAGCCCCTGCTAAATCTTTCATGGATAGGGTTACGTTAGGGTTCGTTTTTGTCCGACCAGAGTTGTGGCACTGGGAACAAGTATCAACAAAAACCCTTGTACCTCGAGCTATCTGTTCGTTGGTTAAAACGATGGTCTCTGTTTCGTTGTATTTCACTACCCGATCGCTTTCATTAATATTTAGAGCGATCGCGTTGCTGGGCACTTGTAGTAATACAAATACCGCCGCCACGATGGATAAAATTAAGCGTTTGATCATTGTTCTCCTAAAAAATTTAAAAATTTTTGTAAAATCTTTAATAGTCTATAATGCCATTGTTTTGTAATCTACATCATTCCTAGTTCATCTGGAAAATAAAAGTAACTTTATCTCCTTTGCCTAGGCTAAAGCGATCGCCGGCTCTGAGTTTATGACGATTCCCCGTTGGCAAAGGCACATGGTTAACGTAGGTACCGTTAGAACTACCCACATCTTCCAGAAAATAATTATCCCCCTCGACCCGAATATTGGCATGGCAACGGGACACAATATCAGAATTGGGAAAACCGGAAACATCGATATCCGGGGGAATCACATCGTTAGGTTTACCGATATGAATTAAATTTAAGGTCTGGGGTAGATCGATGGTGTTGTTGGTTTGTACGTGCAGTAATTTAGCCGATTGTAATTGTAATTGGGTTGCTTGGCCTTGATTAGGGGCGGGGGTGGATGGGGCTGAAGAGGAAACTTCTGATATGGCCTGCTCTAATTCCCCTGGAGAAGTTTGTTTTGGATCGGGTTGAACCCCTAAAAATTCTTCTTCTAAGTTAACGATGGGTTCTGGATCAGGAAGAGGGGCAAGATCCGGGATCGGTGTCATTTCTAGCTCCTCGGCGGCAGAGGGAGTTACGTTCTTTTCACTGATCGCGATCGTGGGGGGAATGGTTGAAGGCTGAGACTTCGAGAGATTTGGGGTCTGCACAGCAAAGCGTTCGCCGCATTCCCCACAGAAAGTCGCCTCCGGTTGGATGCTTGAGCCGCAATTAGGACAAGAAACCCCTGAGCTGCTCTGGCCCTTAGCTAAGTTATGGTTAGGTGTCTGGGTAGGTGGCACAATGGAAGCAACATGCTCTGTTGCCGCTAGGGGAGTAAAACAGGCTTCACATTGTTCTGCTCCGTCAGGATTAGAATGATGACAATTAGGACAATCAACCATAATTAACTTTGTTCAATTTTAAATCTATCGGTGGGGAATAGGAAAATCCTGAAGATAGGTCAAAGAAGACCTAACTGTAAAAGATCATAGGTCAACATTAGAGACTCATTTAAACTTGTTAATTTTTTAAACTCAATTGAGGTTGACCTTAATCCCATAGGACTTACGCACAAGCCCCCTAAATCCCCCAAATTTCAGGGACTTGTTGGAGATTATCCCCAAATATCATGGTTCCCAGGACAGAATCGAAATGTTTGCGTAAGTCCTGTCTCACTTAGGAATAAGAAATTAATAACATCTAAAACTTAAATCCCCATTAGGTTACCTTCACTCGCAGGAAACCCCACAAATCGCTAAGTTATTTAATTCACGATCCTTACTTGAAGTGAATTAGCCGCTTATCGATGAACCATGGTTCCCTTCCATTAATTTCCATTAATTTAGTGGGAAGAAGAGGGTTTACATTACTTAAAAGCCAATGCGACGACGGAAGCTAAAAATGTTAGTTAACAGGCGTTGTTGCCATGGTTTTTCGGCATATTTTTGTTTGGTCAACAGTAATCCGGCTTTGCTATTGAGTTCTGCCATGGTGGGATAGATATGGATCCCCGTTAAAGCTGATACGGGTAAACGGTAACGCATGGCTAAAACAATTTCGTGGATTAGTTCCCCAGCGATCGCTCCCACGAGATGGGCCCCCAAAATAGTGCCATCCCCTTTAGTAATAATTTTACTAAAACCGATGGTCTCTCCCTCGGCTTGGGCTCGATCAACTCCGGCGTAGGGTTGTTGCAGAATATAAATATCATCGCCGTAGCGATCGCGGGCTTCCTGTTCCGTCAGACCCACCCGCGCCAATTCAGGAGCCGTGAATGTGGCCCAAGGAATTACCCGATAATCCACCGATTTACGCAGAAAACCCAACGGATTGAGGGCATTAATGGTCACATAATAGGCCTCATAACCTGCCACGTGGGTAAATTGATAGCCTCCAATAATATCTCCACAGGCGTAAATTTTGGGGTTAGTGGTTGTAATTTACTATTTACTTTGACTCCTTGTCCGTCAAATTCCACTGCCGCCCCCGTTAAATTTAGCCCTTCCACGTTGGGGGCACGACCAGTAGAAATTAAAATTTCCTCCGCTTCAAGGACGCGATCGCCCACCTGCACCCGTTTTAAACCATCCTGTACTTCCACCTTGGTTGCCCGAGCATTCACCATCACCTCAATCCCTTCATCCCGAAATTGCTGTTGTATTACGGCGGCGGCGGCCGGTTCTTCCTTCGGCAAAAGCTGATCCCGACTAGCCAGGATAGTTACTTGGGTACCCAAACGGTGGAAAGCTTGGCCCAATTCACAACCAATGGGGCCAGCTCCAATAACGATCAAGGATTTAGGTTGCTCCTGCAAAGAAAACACTTGTTCATTAGTCAAATAACCCGCCTCTGCCAACCCTGGAATGGGGGGCACCGCAGGCCGAGAACCAGTGGATAACACATAATTACGAGCTTTCAATTCCTGGCCATTAACCATGAAAGTTTTCTTATTTTTAAAAGCCCCCGCTCCAAAAATAACCTCTACCCCCAACCCCCGAAACCGCTCCGGAGAATCATGGGGCTCAATGGTTTTAATTACGTCGTTAACATGGCCTATCGCTTCTTTAAATTTAATTGTCGGCGGTTGGGTATAAATCCCAAAGCGATCGCTAGTTTTAACCTGATAAGCGGCCCGGCCTGCATGGATCAACGATTTACTCGGAACACAACCATACCAAAGACAATCCCCCCCCAACCGAGCCTTTTCCACCAACGCCACTTTCGCTTTTAACTGAGCCGCAATACTTGCCACCACTAGCCCCCCGAGCCACCACCAATAATCACCAAATCATAATCAAACGCCATAACCAATTGCTCTCCTCAATAATGGGGACTAGCCCCTATCTACTTCTTTACTAATGTCTAAACTAATTACTAATGCTGAATAGCTATTGTAAAACGACCAGCTTTTGAGTGCATCTAATTCCGAACCCCAATGGCTACGGAAGTGAACCCTGGGGGCAGATCTAAGAACGTGTTTGAAAAGTATCAACTGTTATGGAGTCGCCCCCTAAATCCCCCAATTTGGGAACTTAATTTGGTTAAAATCTAGGTGATTTCCCCCAGAATGGGTGGCAAGGGGGCTTTTCAAACATCCTCTAAGATGTCTAAATCCACGATGTTTAAATCCACCATTCTTCTCTAAACCTGATACCAAATTGAATAAATTAAGCATCAGATCAATAATCAAAAACAAAAGAAAAACCCACAATAGAACCAATAGTTTCAGAGCTAATTTTAAAGCCCCCCTGCCCCCAATTCTGGGGAAGAAATTCCTGAAAAATCATTAAAAGTCCCCCAACTTTAGGGAATTTAGGGGGCAAAACGCACAAATTTAATTGACTTTATAGAAAGCCATCTCAGGAGCAATATGGGGGATAGTTTCAGGCAAATAATGATGGAAAGAGATAAGATCTCATTTGTCTAGTCTTTTTGAATAATTACGGAAAATAACATAAATAGAACTAAAAACAAGTTTATACATAGCAGTCCTAACTAGGTCATAACATCAAGATCCTTACTAGACTTGGCTTTTAATGTACTCAATTGCCACAAGCTATTTAGGATTGCCATAGCAAGGAACAACCATCCCATACTAAATTAAATTGATCACAACAAGAAAGTTAAGCTCCTGATGGACAAGGCTTTAAGTTCTATTTAAGGAACAATGCCAAAAACAAGTACCTAAGCCTAAAACCCTTTAATGGTATGCATTTAAGGCTCTTAGCATTTACTTCACAAATTGCCTCTAATAAAAATTATGAAGAGCTTCCTTATCTTGACGAAGATTGCTTGTTTAATACATTAAGGTTTATTTTTAAGTATATGGCGGTATTCATAAAAATTTATGGACAAAATCCCTTTTAATCTTCCTTAGAAATGGGGGAAGTAATGTTCTTGGTTTTTTCCTGAAATTCGCTATATCCATCGATAAAACTATAAAAATCTTTATCAACGTTAATTCTTTGCGGGCCTAGCCCAGCCTTATCTTAAGTTCTTTACACGGCATGTTGCAGTGCATAAATTATTAGTTGAATTGAACTTCAAAAGATTTTTTATTCGTCCCTTATCCCCTTCAATTCAAGTTTTCTATTACTATGAATTACCTATCTAAGTCATCTAGTTCCTCTACGTTTGTTTTTATTGATCGCGCCATTGAAGATTATCAGCAATTAATTCAAGGAAAAATTGAAGGGGTTAAGGTTTTTTCCCTAGAACAAAATAGCAACGGTCTAGAGCAAATTACTCGGATCTTGAGTTACTACGATCGCGTCACTAGTATTCATTTAGTTGGTCATGGTAGGCCGGGAACCATAATTTTAGGCAATAGCCAGATTACAACCCAGGAATTAAGGCATCAACGGGTAGGGATTGAATCTTGGTTTAAAGGGCAAATTAAGGAGCGGGAATTAGTTATTTATGGTTGTGAAACAGCGGCTGAGCACCAGGGTCAAGAATTTATTACCACGTTTGGGCGATTTACCCAAGCTCAAATTTATGCATCTCCTCGTGTGGTGGGAAATCGAGATCGCGGGGGTCACTGGGAGTTAATTCCCCAACAACGTTCCAGGAAAAAACATCCAGCTAAATTGGCTTTTACCGCTACGGCCCTAGCCTCCTATGGGGGAATTTTTGCCACTGGCACAGATGGAGCCTATACCTATTACGATTCCAATGAGGCTAATCGTACGGTGGCGTTTAATGATATTAAGCCCAGTGGTACTAATATCCGCTTAGGGGATAATCCCCAAGCTGAGTGGCAGGAGACGGTAAATCTGCCCTTTAGTTTTAATTTTTACGGTACGGTCTATAATGCCATTACCATTAGTGATAATGGGGGAATTATTTTTGGCACCGCCGCCAGTCAGATTCCCCTTACCAATGGGGATATTCCCAGGGCTAACCCCACGTTTAGTATTTTTCCATTTTGGGATGATTTACGCTCCAATGAAGTCTATACCGCGAGCGTAGGCAATAGTTTTATTGTGCAATGGGAACAATCCACCCATGGAGATTTAGATAGTCAAACCATGGGCGATCCCATTACGTTCCAAGTGGTGCTCAAATCCGGTAGTAACGACATTGATTTTGTCTATAAGGATATTAGTTTTGGGGCGATCGCGTACGATAATGGAGCCTCCGCCACCATCGGAATTAATAAAAGTGCTGCGAGTAATTTAGGGATTGAATATTCCCAGGATCAGGCAATTACCGCGACTTCCATTTCCTTTGTGTCCCAGCCAGTGTTAAATAAAGCGTTTCTGGATGTAGATGAAGGGGAAACGGTTCCGTTAACCTCTGTCAATTTCAATGCCACGGATGTGGATAATGGCAATAATCCCCAAAATGTTAAATTTTTGGTAACTAACGTTCTCAATGGGAGTTTCAAAGTTGGGGGCAATACGGTTACGGAATTTACCCAAGCCCAAATTAATAGCAATGCGGTTACCTTTGTCCATGATGGCAATGAAAACGCCCCTTCCTTTAGTGTCCAAATTACGGATGGGGTGAACTCTAGTCCAGTGAAGGCTATTACTACTAATTCCCTGGATAATGATTTTAAGGTGCTGTTTACCAATATCAATGACGCACCAGTTAATAGTTTGCCAACGCGATCGCGGTTAATGAAGATGTCTCCTTTGCTTTTACCGCTGGTAATACCCTCAGTGTCAATGATGTGGATCTGAGCGCGGGCAATAACCAGATTCAAGTTAATTTAGTTGTCAATAATGGCCTATTAACCCTGGCTACCACAACGAATTTAACCCCGATCGGCAATGGTACTAACAATATCACTATCTCCGGTTTAATCACCGATGTTAATACCGCCCTGGGGTCGTTGAGTTATATAGGTAATCCTAACTTTAATGGGCCCGATGCCCTAACCATGACGACCTAGATCTAGGGAATAGTGGAGCGGGGGGACAACAACAGGATAGCGACACGATCGCGATTACGGTTAACCCGATCAATGATGGCCCTGTTAATACCGTCCCTAGTACCTACAGCACCAACGAAGATACTCCCCTAGTCTTAACGGGCATTAGCGTTGTGGATGTGGATGCTAACCCCAATAGTTTATTAATTAACTTGGCGGTTACTAATGGTCAGCTCGCATTGGCCAGCAGTACGGGTTTAAGCTTTGTTGATGACAACGGCACCGATGGCACCCTGGCCTTCAC
>JAAUPO010000126.1 GCA_012033095.1 Synechococcaceae cyanobacterium RL_1_2
CCTGAAGTCCTCGCTGTATGGTCTTTTAGAATAATTGGATGTCTATTCATATTTAATTGGTATAACTATTATCAAGTTATCTATAGACTTTGTCTACAATCAATAAAAACATCCACCTCGACCCGGCCGAAAGCCCATGGAAAGTTTTTTTGTTTTTACCTAATTAACTGTTAGGACTTAACCGAACTTGCCGGCGGTCGAAGCTATCAGGAAGGCTGCGTAGGTGAGAATATAGCCAATACTAAAGTGGGCTAAACCAACTACACGAGCTTGAACGATGGATAAAGCAACGGGCTTGTCTTTCCAACGAACTAGGTTCGCTAGAGGAGTGCGCTCGTGGGCCCATACGATCGTTTCGATGAGCTCTTGCCAATAACCACGCCAAGAGATGAGGAACATGAAACCAGTTGCCCATACAAGGTGTCCGAAGAGGAACATCCAAGCCCAGACAGACAGGTTGTTAGTACCGTAAGGGTTGTAACCGTTGATAAGTTGAGCAGAGTTAGCCCAAAGATAATCACGGAACCAGCCCATAAGGTAAGTAGAGTTTTCGTTGAACTGAGCAACGTTACCTTGCCATACACCGAGGTGTTTCCAGTGCCAATAGAAGGTTAACCAACCTAGGGTATTAAGCATCCAGAACACAGCAAGATAGAAAGCATCCCATGCAGAGATGTCGCAAGTACCGCCACGACCAGGGCCATCACAAGGGAAGGAGAAGCCGAAGTCTTTCTTGTCGGGCATTAGTTTAGAGCCACGAGCATCTAAAGCACCTTTAACAAGAACGAGGGTGGTAGTGTGAAGTCCTAACGCGATCGCGTGGTGACTAAGAAGTCCCCAGGACCGATGTTAAGGAATAGAGAATTTTCACCGCTGTTGATAGCACTTAACCAACCAGGCAGATAAACCGCATTGGCAGTGGAAGCCACACTATCAGCATTGGAAAGAAGGGTATCGAAGCCATAAAGAGCTTTACCAGAAGCCGCTTGGACAAACTGAGCAAATACAGGCTCGATTAGGATTTGTTTCTCAGGAGTACCGAAGGCTACCACTACGTCATTGTGAACGTAAAGACCAAGGGTATGGAAACCTAAGAACAGGGATACCCAGCTAAGGTGAGAAATAATCGCTTCTTTGTGCTCCAGCATCCGAGCTAACACGTTATTTTCGTTAGCAGCAGGATCGTAATCCCGTACAAAGAAAATAGCACCGTGGGCAAATGCACCAACCATCAAGAATCCAGCGATGTACTGGTGGTGAGTGTAAAGAGCCGCTTGGGTAGTGTGATCCTGGGCGATAAACGCATAGGAAGGCAAGGAATACATGTGCTGAGCAACTAAAGAGGTGATCACACCAAGGGAAGCTAGAGCCAAACCTAACTGGAAGTGCAGGGAGTTATTAACAGTGTCATAAAGTCCCTTGTGACCAGCACCCAATCTTCCACCAGGAGGATTGTGGGCTTCAAGAATTTCCTTGATGCTATGACCGATACCAAAGTTGGTGCGGTACATGTGACCAGCAACGATGAAGAGAACAGCGATCGCTAGGTGGTGATGGGCAATATCAGTAAGCCAAAGAGCTTCAGTTTGGGGATGGAATCCACCAAGGAAGGTCAAAATAGCTGTACCAGCACCATCGGCACTATTAAAAATGTGACCAGCGGTATCAGGGTTCTCTGCATACACGCCCCAGTTTCCAGTGAAAAAGGGAGCTAAACCTGCAGGGTGGGGTTTAACAGAAAGGAAGTTACTCCAATCAACATGAACACCACGGGATTCAGGGATAGCAACGTGTACTAAGTGGCCAGTCCAAGCTAGGGAGCTAACACCGAATAAACCAGCTAAATGGTGGTTTAGACGAGACTCAGCATTTTTAAACCAAGAAAGGCTAGGACGGAACTTAGGTTGCAGGTGTAAAGCCCCAGCAAAGAGGAACAAGGAAGCAAGAATCAATAGGAAGATAGAACCTTCATATAGTTCTGCATTTGTTCTCATGCCGATGGTGTAGAACCAATGGTACACACCAGAGTAGGCTATGTTTACCGGGCTAGAAGCACCGGCTTGGGTAAAGGCGTTGATAGCACCTTCACCGAATGGGGATCCCAAATCGCATGGGCGATCGGGCGGACATTTAAGGGGTCTTTAACCCATTGTTCAAAGTTACCTTGCCAGGCGACGTGGAATACAGTTCCAGAGGTCCACAAGAAAATGATTGCCAAGTGGCCGAAGTGGGAGGCAAAAATCTTTTGGTAAAGATTTCCTCGGTCATGCCATCGTGGTTTCAAGTCATGGGCAGTCGCAATACCGTACCAAATTCTTCTTGTGGTAGGGTCTTGCGCTAAATCCTGGCTAAATTTAGGGAATTTAGTTGCCATAGTTCTCCAATTTACAAAATGAGTTCGAGTGAAAGACCCATTTCTTGTTGTGCTTACCTAAAAAATCAATCTAGGTTTTGTGAAAGTTAACAACTGTAGTTGTATAGGGGACTAACCAAGGGGTTAGCCAGAGAATTGGTCAAAATTTAACCAATGGATAGCTTCTTGCAAGGAAGAATGCCCAAGTGGTGACGATTCCACCTAAGAGATAATGAGCCACCCCAACAGCACGACCTTGAATAATACTCAAAGCACGGGGTTGGATTGCAGGAGCCACATTTAATTTGTTGTGGGCCCAAACAATGGATTCAATTAACTCTTGCCAATAACCACGACCACTGAAGAGGAACATGAGACTAAAGGCGAAGACGAAGTGACCAGCTAGGAACATGATGCCATAGGCAGACAAAGCAGAACCGTAGCTATTGATTACGTTAGCAGCTTGGGCCCAGAGGAAGTCCCGGAGCCAGCCGTTAATAGTAATGGCACTTTCAGCGAAGTTACCGTAGGTAACATGGGTCACGGAGCCATCGGGGGCGACTGTTCCCCAAACATCGGATTGCATTTTCCAACTAAAGTGGAAGATAACAACAGAGATGGAATTGTACATCCAGAACAGACCAAGGAATACATGGTCCCAACCGGATACCTGACAAGTACCACCACGACCGGGCCCATCACAGGGGAACCGGAAACCAAGGCTAGCTTTATCAGGAATTAGGCGAGAACTACGGGAGTAGAGCAAGCCTTTGAGTAGGATCAGAACAGTAACGTGAATGGTGAAAGCATGGATATGGTGAACCATGAAATCAGCGGTACCTAAGGTGATAGGCATCATCGCTACTTTGCCACCGACAGCGATGGTTTCGCCACCAAACGCATAGCTAGCAGGTTCGATCGCCCAAGGAGCGGTGTTACCAGGAGCAGCAATGTGAAGGTTTTGAATCCATTGAGCAAATACAGGCTGAAGTTGGATCGCCTTGTCAGAGAACATATCCTGAGGACGACCTAAAGCACGCATGGTGTCATTGTGAATGTACAGACCAAAGCTATGGAAACCTAGCCAAATACATACCCAGTTAAGATGGGAAATGATTGCATCACGGTGACGAATAACCCGATCTAACAGGTTGTTAACATTTTTCGCAGGATCGTAATCACGAACCATGAAAATTGCACCGTGGGCACCCGCACCAACGATAAGGAAACCACCGATCCAAGTATGGTGAGTGAACAGAGACAGCATGGTGCCGTAGTCTGTTGCCATATAAGGATAGGGAGGCATCGCATACATGTGGTGAGCCACAATAATGGTCAAAGAACCAAGCATAGCTAGGTTAATGGCCAATTGGGCATGCCAAGAGGTGGTGAGAATTTCAAAAAGTCCTTTGTGGCCTTCTCCAGTGAAGGGGCCTTTGTGGGCTTCAAGAATTTCTTTCATGCTGTGACCAATACCGAAACCGGTACGGTACATATGACCAGCAATGATGAATAACACCGCGATCGCGAGGTGATGATGGGCCACATCCGTTAGCCACAAACTACCAGTAACTGGGTTTAGACCGCCTTTAAAAGTAAGGATATCGGAATAAGCAGACCAATTAAGGGTAAAGAATGGGGTCAACCCTTGGGCAAAACTAGGATATAGCTCAGCCATGGTACCAGCATCTAAAAACTCATGGGGCAGGGGAATGTCCTTAGGAGCAACACCCGCATCAAGAAGCTTATTGATGGGCATAGATACATGGATGAGGTGACCAGTCCAACCAAGGGAACCACAACCGAGTAATACGGCAAGGTGGTGATTCATCATGGACTCTACGTTTTGGAACCACTCAAGCTTGGGAGCTTTTTTATGGTAGTGGAACCAACCGGCAAATAGCATCAAACCAGCCATTACGAGGCCACCGATCGCTGTTACATAGAGTTGTTCAGAGTTGGTGAAACCACAGGCTCTCCAAAGATAGAAGAAACCAGAGGTAATTTGAATACCGTGGAAGCCGCCACCAACGTCGGCGTTGAGAATGCCTTGACCAACAACGGGCCAGACAGTTTGCGCACTAGGCTTAATACCAGTTGGATCAAGTAACCAAGCTTCATAGTTGGAGAAGCGTGCACCATGGAAGTACATACCGCTCAACCAAACGAAGACCACAGCTAGGTGACCAAAGTGGGCGCTAAAGATTTTGCGTGAAATATCTTCTAAATCACTAGTGTGACTGTCGAAGTCGTGGGCATTGGCATGGAGATTCCAAATCCAAGTTGTGGTTTTGGGACCTTTGGCCAGGGTCCGATCAAAATGACCGGGCTGCCCCCACTTCTCCGTCGAAGTAGGTACTGGGTTGTTATCAACCAAGGCCATGAGGGTTCTCCTCTTTAATCAAGATAAATATATGGACTTTCAAACTGTGAGTTTTAAATTTCCTAGATTAAAGCTAGGCTGCAAAAAGTCAGAAGGATTCCGACTTGTTTTTTATAGTGCAAGCCCGAGCTTAATCTGGGCAAGACTTAATAGTAGATAATAAGTCCTAGGTTTCTTTTATGTTGCAATGATTAACAATATTTAAAATTTGCTGAAATCCTGATTGAATAAGCATTTCAACAACTCCTACTTTGGTAGTGAACTTTACATTGCAGGGGTTTTTGTAATGAAAGTTAACAATTAACCAGGAATAAATACCTATGTATTGAGGCTGTTCTATGGCTTCAGGTGTTAATGCTGAAAGCGTCAATAGTGAGCTTTAAATCTAAGTTCAGGACTTATGCAAAAGTTTCGATTCTGTCCTGGGAACCATGGCGCTTGGGGACAATCGCTCAAGCAAGTTCCCCAAATTTAGGGGATTTAGGGGGCTTGTGCGTAAGTGCTATAAGTTATTGCATCCCATGTTATCGGGGCTAATGCAACAATCTAAATGTCCTAAGTCCTAAATTTGGCCAATGGGCATCGAAAACCTTGGAAAAATAGACAATAACAATAGTTTTAACCAAGTCCCCCATTCTTGTGGGATTTAGGGGGACTGGGCTTAAGTCCGATGGGTTTAATTTTGTCGCAAACCTAAATAGCCGGGCCATGGCTAAGGCTCGATGGGGCTTTACCGAGGAGGAGAACATGGTTCCATGGAGGGAACTAGACCACCACGGCCCTTAGTTGTTCTACCCATTGATCAATCCGATCGCGGTTAACCCGATAACTGAGGGGGTGGGCCACTAACCGGGCGGTACTTTCAAATAAAATGTCGGTTTCAATGAGGCCATTTTGTTTGAGGGTATTGCCCGTAGAAACTAAATCCACGATCGCTTCGGACATAGCGGTAATGGGCCCCAACTCCACCGAACCATATAGGGGAATAATTTCAACTGGTAAATCAAGGGAACGAAAATGATCCTGGGCGCAATGGACAAATTTGGAAGCCACACGGCAGTTAGGGGGTAAATCCAGGGAAGAACGGTAGGGGCTATCGGCTTTTACGGCCACCGATAAACGACAACCGCCAAATTTTAGATCCACTAATTCAGCGATCGAGGGTTTTTTTTCCCGAATTACGTCATAACCGGCAATGCCTAATTGGGCTTGGCCATACTCCACATATACCGGCACATCATGGGTGCGGACGAGGAGGGCTTGGGCTTGGCCGGTGGGGTCAGTAATTTGTAATTGACGATTGGAGGAGTCAAGGAACGCACTGAAATCTAGGCCAACTTGTTGAAACAGATGGATGGCATCCTTGAGTAATCCACCTTTCGGCAGGGCAACGGTAAGCATGGTGGGTATGGAATCGGGATAGAAAAACTGAACGTTATTTTAAGCGATCGCGGTACGGTCTTGTTTTTATCTTCTAGGGTTACTTGGGTTCGTGGGGATAGGACACAGGCTTTAGATTTAGGATTTAGGGGAAAAAGCGACTTTGGGTGCAAGGAGGATCTGTCCTTCCCTTTCCTGAACGATCGCCATCCCTAAAAAATTATCTTGATCATCTTTCCCCACAAACCATTGATCTACAGTTAAATGATCTACGCCGGTAATCTTTTGTCCCAGGCTCCATTGATGGGCCTGTTGGCTATTAAGCCTAAATGTAGGCCAATGATTGAGGAGGGTTTCTGGGGCAATAAACTCAAAATTATTGCTTGAGACCCTAGCTTCGATCTCGCTAAAATCCATACTCTCCTGAAGCTGCAAGCCACAACTAAGGGTTCGTTCTAATTTCGCCAGGGTTGCACCACAGCCAATTTTTGCCCCTAAGTCCCTGGCCAAGGATCGGATATAAGTCCCCTCACCACAATCAACTTTTATTTTTAATTCTGGCCCGCGATCGCGCTGAGCTCCTTGCCAATCTAAAATCTCGATCGCGGTAATGGTAACTTGGCGTAAAGGTACTTCGATCGTTTTTCCTTGGCGGGCCAGCTCATACAATTTTTTCCCGTCCTGTTTGATGGCACTATAGCGCGGGGGGAGT
>JAAUPO010000127.1 GCA_012033095.1 Synechococcaceae cyanobacterium RL_1_2
AATTTATTACTTACCCTCCGGAAACATGGCCTCGGCTCCCCAGCCCTGAAACCGTTAGAAGATCCTAATTTAGTGTGGTTTGTTAGTGGGGGAGGCATCATCAATAATTTCCCCCCCCGTAGTCACCTCAAGTTAAGTGGTCAATCGGCGATCGAGGTCGTGGGTCTAAATCCAGCTCGGGTAATTTCGATCCCAAGGATGACGTGGAATCATATCCTCCAATCCCCCGGTACCCCATCCCCCACCCAACTTCCTGCCCCCATTACCACTATTCAAACGGGCCAACCCCCTAGAGATCCGTGGGAGAATGAAGATGTGCCCTATGCTTCGGTTGAAGTTTTAGAACAACAAGCCTCCACCCAAGCAGGGAAAGATAAAAAAAGTAATTACGCAGATCTAAGCGCCTATCCCCACGTTAAGGCCAAAAATCCCCTGGATGCATCGGTGGCCTGCTTCCAAATGTTGAGTATGCATTTTGGGATGCCCTTCCGGAAGGAAGTGATTCAAAAAGTAGTCAGCGAACAGTTTGCCCGCCAAGGCAGTGTTTCCTTACCCGTATCCGGTGCGATCGTCGAATTAATGGGGTTAAGCGGCCAACTAGTGAACGTTCCCGCTGCGGCTATTCCCCGTTTAACGGCTCCGGTCTTAGTGCGGTGGCAAGAAAGCTTAGCCATTCTGTATGAAATTACCGAAGATTATTTAATTATCGGCGTGCCTGAGATGGGGGTAATTCGCCGTACTCCCCAAGATTTTATTGAAACCTGGGGAGCGGAAGGCCAAGCCTTGCTCCTCCATAAAACGAAGGAAACCCCCCAAGAGCGGTTTGGCCTGCGGTGGTTCATTCCTGCCCTGACCAAATATCGTTGGATCTTAGTTCAGGTCTTTATTGCTTCCTTTTTTGTGCAATTATTTGGCTTAGCTAATCCGTTGATGATTCAGATCATCATTGATAAGGTAATTGTGCAAAATAGTGCCGATACCTTACAGGTATTAGGGTTTTTCCTATTGGTGATTGCGGTGTTTGAAGCCCTGCTCACCACATTGAGAACCTATCTATTTGTCGATACCACAAACCGGATCGATATGGCCCTGGGATCAGAGATTATTGATCACCTTTTGCGTCTTCCCTTAAGGTACTTTGAACGGCGACCTGTGGGGGAAATTTCTACGAGGGTTAACGAGTTAGAAAATATTCGACAATTTTTGACCGGTACGGCGTTAACGGTGGTGTTAGATTCGGTATTTTCCGTGGTCTATATTGTGGTGATGTTCATCTATAGCCCCATTTTAACGGCGGTGGCCCTAGGGATTGTTCCAGTTTTTGTGGGGTTAACCCTAATCTTTTCCCCTATTATTCGCCGTCAATTGCGGACGAAAGCTGAACGCAATGCCGAAACCCAGTCCTACCTAGTGGAGGTGATGACCGGGATTCAAACTGTTAAAGCCCAAAACATTGAGCTGCGATCGCGGTGGCAATGGCAGGAACGATACGCCCGTTACGTGTCCGCAGGCTTTGAAACCGTAATTACTTCCACGATCGCCGGTTCCGCTAGTAACTTTCTCAATAAACTATCGGGTCTATTGGTATTGTGGGTAGGGGCTTACCTAGTACTCCAAGGGGATTTAAGTTTAGGTCAATTAATCGCCTTTCGGATCATTGCCAGTTACGTTACTTCCCCCATGCTAAGACTCGCCCAACTATGGCAAAACTTCCAAGAAACGGCCCTATCCCTCGAACGGTTAGCAGATATTGTGGATCACCCCGAAGAAGCGGAAGCCGATCGCCAAAATATTCCCATGCCCACGATCGAAGGTTCCGTTAAATACGAAAACATTTCCTTTAGATTCAAATCCGGTGGGCCCCTACAACTTTATAACGTCAGCTTAGAGTTTCCGAAAGGTCGCTTTGTGGCCGTGGTGGGAGAAAGTGGCGCAGGGAAAAGTACCCTGATGAAATTAATTTCCCGCCTCTATGAACCAGAAGCCGGTCGTATTTTAATCGATGGTTACGACATTAATAAAGTTGAACTATATTCCCTCCGGCGACAGGTTGGAGTAGTGCCCCAGGAAACCCTGTTATTTGAAGGCACAGTCCAGGAAAATATTGCCCTCACCAATCCCGATGCTTCCACGGAAGAAATTGTGGCGGCGGCCCAAACGGCGGCGGCCCATGAATTTATCATGAATTTGCCCAACGGCTATAACACCAGGGTTGGGGAACGGGGAGCTTCCCTATCTGGGGGACAACGCCAACGGATTGCCCTGGCCCGCTCAGTACTCCAAAGACCCAGGATTTTAGTCCTAGATGAAGCCACCAGTGCCCTAGACTATGCCACAGAATATCAAGTCTGTACTAACCTCAAAGTGGCGTTCAAGGATACAACGGTATTTTTTTATTACCCACCGTTTAGGTACTATCCGCGATGCGGACACCATTGTCATGATGGATGCTGGTTCTGTGGCAGAGCAGGGCACCCATGAGGAATTAATTGCTCTAAAAGGTCGCTACTATTATCTCTATCAACAACAGGAATCTACTTTCTAAGGGCATGTTTACAAAGCTCCCTCGCTCCTAACTTGGGATGGGAGATTAAGGTTATTAAGTCTCCCCCATTGAAGATTTTGGGCAGTCTAATCGGTAAATGTTTAGACTGATCCAACATCCTTTCAGGGGAGATTTTTAGATTCCTAATCCTAAAATTGAATTTATGAATTTATGAATTTAATTTTAGGTAGTCCTATAAAAGTAAGGATCAGGAAGATTAAACCCCTTGATAATCAATTATCCTGGGTCGAAATATCCTTACAGCTTTAGCACTACCTAATTGAATTTAATTTAATTTAATTTAATTCAATTCAATGGATTCAAGTTGATTAATGTAGTCTTTTGGAATAATTATGGGAAATAAATAGAGCTAAAACCAGCCTATGGGAAGGAGTAAAAAATCCTATACTAAATCCAATTGACCGTAGTCCCATACAAGTAAGGATCATGAAGGTTGAACTGCTTGACAAGCAATTACCTTAGTTCTAATTATCCTTACAACTTTAACACTACCCAATTGACTATATCTGCAAACCGCATCTTCTTGTGGCGATCGCCTTGACCCTCGTTTCGATGTTAATTGCGATGGTCAATTTTTTTTGAGGCGAAGAACAGGACTGTTAAGAAATTTATCTAGTTGTAAACAAAACCCAAAATGGAAAATGTCCATACCTGACTTCAATAAAATTAGAAGTATATAAATACACAATTTAAAATTTAATACATTAAGAGGCACAAGATTATGGTTAGCACCTTTGCCTTAGAAACCGATCAGGTTCCCTCCCGCGATAACGCCCTCATTTTATGGTTTGAAGAAGTGGGCTCGAAGGATGTGGGGTTAGTGGGGGGTAAAAACTCTTCCCTAGGGGAAATGATCCAACAGCTTAAACCGATGGGGGTAGAGGTGCCAGGGGGATTTGCTACGACCGCCTATGCCTATCGTTATTTTATTGAATCGGCGGGGCTCAAGGAAAAGCTAGGCCAAATTTTTGCTGATTTGGATGTGAATGATATGGCTAGTTTGCAGGATTGTGGCCACCAGGCCCGATCGCTGGTGCTCCATACCCCATTTCCTGAGGATTTAAATCAGGCTATCACCCTCGCTTACAAAAAAATGTGTGCCCGCTATGAGCATGAACCCGCATTTTGTGAACGGATGGAAGGTCAAGATCGGGATTATTGCTACGATCGCTTAGATTATATTGATGTGGCGGTGCGATCGAGTGCTACGGCGGAGGATTTACCGGAGGCGAGTTTTGCGGGTCAACAGGAAACCTACCTCAATGTTCATGGAACGAGGGGGATTTTGGAGTCTTGCCATAAATGCTTTGCTTCTTTATTTACTGATCGCGCGATCGCTTACCGGGTGCATAACGGCTTTGACCATTTAGAAGTAGCCCTATCGGTGGGGGTACAAAAAATGGTGCGATCGGATTTAGCCACTTCCGGGGTGATGTTTTCCATTGATACGGAAACCGGTTTCAAAAATGCTGCGTTTATTACTGCTGCCTACGGTTTAGGGGAAAATGTCGTTCAAGGGGCCGTCAATCCTGATGAATTTTTTGTATTTAAACCTACCCTTAAACAAGGCAAAAAACCGATCCTAGAGCGCAGACTGGGCACCAAACAGATCAAAATGATCTACGACACCAGCGGGGTTAAATTAACCAAAAATGTCCCTGTCCCGGAAAAGGATCGTAACCGTTATTGTGTCAGCGATGAAGATGTATTGAAATTAGCCCATTGGACTGTAATCATCGAAGAACATTACTCCGCCGTGCGGGGCCAATATACCCCCATGGATATTGAATGGGCCAAAGATGGTAAAACCGGGGAATTATTTATTGTCCAAGCCCGCCCAGAAACCGTCCAATCTCAAAAAGCCACTAATATCCTCCGGACCTATCGCCTCAATGGTACGGGGGAAGTGTTAGTAAGGGGTCGTAGCGTTGGGGAAATGGTGGGCCAAGGCCAGGCCAGGGTGATTACTAACGTTAATCAAATCCATGAGTTTGAAGCGGGAGAAGTCCTGGTCACCTGCCGTACCGATCCGGATTGGGAACCCATTATGAAAAAAGCTAGCGCGATCGTGACGGATCAAGGGGGCCGTACCTGTCACGCTGCCATCATTGCTAGGGAAATGGGTATTCCTGCGGTGGTTGGTTGTGGTGATGCCACCACCATCATTCAAAATAGCCAAGAAATCACTGTGTCCTGTTGTGAAGGGGAAGACGGCCGCATTTACGATGGTCTAGTGCCCTTTGAGGTGATTGAAACTAGTTTGGATAATCTTCCCACCACCAAAACCCAGGTGTTAATGAATATGGGGAATCCAGAACAAGCCTTTTCCCTATCGAATTTACCCGCCGATGGGGTGGGTTTAGCTCGTCTCGAGTTCATTATTGCCAATCAAATTAAAGTTCACCCAAAAGCGTTAATTCACTTTGATCAGATTAGCGATCGCTTAGTCCGTAAAGAAATCAACGAAATCACCCAACTGTACGCAGATAAATCCCAGTTCTTTGTTGATAAATTAGCTAGTGGCATCAGCATGATCGCCGCCGCCTTTTATCCTAAACCGGTGATTGTGAGGATGTCCGACTTCAAATCCAATGAGTACGCCAATTTATTAGGGGGCCATGGCTTTGAACCGAAAGAAGAAAACCCAATGATCGGCTGGCGTGGAGCTTCTCGGTACTATGATCCGGATTATATCGAAGCCTTTGAACTAGAGTGCGAAGCCTTCCGCATTGTCCGTAATGACATGGGCTTAACCAATGTCATTCCCATGGTTCCCTTCTGTCGTACCCCAGAAGAAGGGCGCAAAGTGATTGCTACCCTAGCCCGCCATGACCTTAAACAGGGGGAAAATGATTTACAGGTTTATGTCATGTGCGAATTACCCTCTAATGTGATTCTGGCGGATCAATTTAGTGAAGTCTTCGATGGCTTTTCCATTGGTTCCAATGATTTAACCCAATTAACCCTGGGCCTCGATCGCGATTCTGCCCTGGTGGCCCATATTTTTGATGAACGCAACGAAGCGGTTAAACGGATGGTAAAAATGGCCATCGAAGGGGCCAAAGCTAACCATCGGAAAATTGGTATCTGCGGCCAGGCTCCCTCCGATTATCCTGAGTTTGCCCAGTTCCTAGTGGAGTTAGGGATCGATTCCATCAGCCTGAATCCCGATACCCTCCTAAAAACTAAAATCGCGATCGCGGAAATGGAACAACAGCTCAACGGTGAAAGTCAAGGTTAACTTTAAATCCTTCCTAGATTTCACGATCTAACCCCTTAATTTCCCTCAACCGATACTGATTAGCAATAGCTGGGTAATGGTTCGAGGGATTTTTTTGCATTGTGGTAAAAATTGAAGCTGTATAGCTATAGCAATCCGGTAGTGCTAAAGAAGTAATGATGCATTGTAGTGATGAACAAAATTCCAAATGGCACCAATATGATTTTCTAACTTTTTAGAAAAAGATAAAGCTTTCCTCACCAAACGGGAAACCCTCTGTCTCAAAGTGCAGTTGAATCTCTCAATATAGCTCGTCTTTCCTGTTTCCTTGCCCACAGCCCGATGCCGTTTCGAGGGAATCACCTGTTCATAGGCTTGCCAGAAATCAGTGTAAACCACCGCACATTGACGATACACACTAGGCAAAGATAACCAAAGTTTTCTAGCTGCATCTCTGTCTCTATCACCGATATAGACCCCTACTATTTCCCTCGTTCGTACATCTATGGCTAACCAAACCCATTGTTTATTCCCTTTACTATCCACAAAAGACCACAATTCATCCGCTTGTATAATTAACTTGCCTTTTTTTTTGTTGCAATGTGCACTTGTCGAGGAATTTGGGCGTATTTTTGATTGACACATTCTTGAGCCGTTTTTTTGAAACTTGAGCTGCCCTGGCAATACTAGCTAAGGAGATTCTCTCTAGGAGCAAGCGGTCAATTAATGCTTTTGTTTCTTCTGAAATCTTAGTTTTGCCAGGATTTTCTACAAATTGCCGACCACATTGATGACATTTAAATCGTTGTTTACCATTGTGAATATGACCATTTTTAACTACATGCTGGCTATTACATTCAGGACACTTGGGCATAGAGATCACTGACCTATACTTTTCTATTCGTCTATTATCATTACTTTTATACCACTACCCGAAAAGCATCTAGGTCAAAATTACCATGCATTTCCGTTGCTGGGGGGTAACTGGTGTACCGA
>JAAUPO010000128.1 GCA_012033095.1 Synechococcaceae cyanobacterium RL_1_2
CTATGGCCCCATGGTAATCACAATTAGGACTTACGCTCAAGCCCCCTAAATCCCTTAAATTTGGGGGACTTGCTAACTGTCGCTAAATATCATGGTTCCTAGGACAGAATCGAAATTTTTGCGTAAGTCCTGACAATGGTGGTAGTGCTAAAGCTGTAAGGATATTTAAACCTAGGATAATTGATTATCAAGGGGTTTAATCTTCCTGATCCTTACTTGTATAGCACTATCACCATGCTTAGTAAAATATAGTCAATTTAATTTAGTAGGGGATAGTTTTTTCTTGCTATGGGATGGTTTCAGCTCTATTTGTTTCCCGTAATTATTCAAAAAGACTATATTTTATCCACGGGTTGCGATCCAAGCTTCGCTGAACTCTAGGGCATCCTGCCACACCTGATAACCATTTTTATTAAGGTGTAAACCATCGGTGGATAGATCCTGGCGCAGTTCCCCCGTGCCACTGGTAAATAAGGGATATAAATCTAAATAGTCCACTCCAGTTTTATTGGTCATCGCCACAATTTGTTGGTTTAAAAACTGGATCCGGCTATTGGGAATCGTTACTAGGTGGGTAGGTAAAATGCTTTGTACAACAATTTTGGCTTGGGGCTGTTGTTTCTTGAATTTGACCACTATATTTTCTAAATTGTTGAGGATGGTTTGATTATCAATCCCCTGTTTGATGTCATTACCCCAGCCATAATGTAAATAGTGCTGACTTTAGTGGGGGCGATCGCGTCAATGCGATTTAAAATTTGTCCAGTATTTTCCCCGGAAATACTTTGATTGAGCCAAAATTTTCCCTTAGGTAAACTCTCAGAAGGAAACCATAAACTGAGGGAATCCCCCACCATAATATTAAGCCGATTATTGCCTTGACCCTTAGCGAGGGATTTAGCTTCTTGGGCTAATAAATTTTTCCAATCTTGATAGGTTACGGGTTGATTATTGTTTAACCATTTATCCGCAAAGCTATCGGCCTTTAGAGTGGAGTGGAGCTTACCCGCTTTGAGGGCGGCTTGTTTTTGATTAAATAATTGATTATTGCTTCTGGGGACGAGGCTAGAGGTGGAAGATTGTACGGGTTTCCAGCTAGGGACAGCGGCTGGGGTTTTGTAAGTTTTATCTTCGGTAAAGGGTACTTTTGCTTGGGTAGTGGGAAACTCCGGCTCTAATAGATCGACTTTGGCAATGGTTTGCCGCTCAGGATTTTGGAGCCAGGTAAAACTACTACTGGTGGGGTTTGGTAAGGTACTATCCTGAAACGGCCACATCGGATCAAAATAATCTTCTGCCTGGGCTGCATCTGGGTGGGCTAAACTGCTATCCCCACTAAACTAGCTGCAAATAATTGCTTTTCTTTCATTTGAGCAAAACACTCCCGACCCTAAAAAATGGTAGTCAACATTAAAAATGTTTTTTTGCTTATACCTAGGCTCGATCGGGGCATTCAGGATAAATTTGAGGAGCTTAATGATCGGCTTAATTTTTTGGGGTTATATCGAGATGGATCGCGGTTTAATTTAACGTCAATTTATAAACACTAAGGTGCAAGAAATTGATTAGGCGATCGCTAACTTTGACCCTGGGATGGGTTTGGCCTTGCCATTTATCTAAAATTTGTTTGCCTAGGGGGGTCAGCCGAAAACTATCCGTAATGCCTTGGCCGTCCACTTCCCTACGCACCATGCCTAATTGAATTAACCACATCAACTCAGACTCCACCGCCCCTTCGCTCATCAATGTGGTGGTATAGCCCTCATTAAAACCGCGATCGCGCATAGTTGTTTAAGATCAATACTCTGGTGAATGATGCTAGCTAAGGTTTTCAGGGTAATGCTGGAGCAAAAGAAACCCCGTTCCGCTCTGGTCATAACGCTGTCACTGTAGCTAACTGGGGAGGTATCATTCATAACGGTTTCGTAGCAAAGGAAGGTTAATTTACAAAAGTTTATATATAAAATCATTGTAATATAGCGATCACCCCAAGGAGGGTTAGGGGTTGGAGACAGGTGCGTCGTCGTCCGGGCTGAGATCGCCATTTGCCAGGGATATGTCCCTAATACTAAAACCGTTTTTTTATCTCAATTGTTGCTCATCTTAAAAGGGGACAACAGGCATCAAAAGCTTGTATTACCGCAACTGTAGTATTTGATTTGTGTTAAGAATGAAGATGGAATATTGCCCTCACAATTATTTGACTAACGAAAAATAAGCCTTTCCAAGGATTTTGCCATTGATACGGAAGTCATTATGTGGAAAAAGCCGTTTTATTGTTTTGATAATTTAATCGCTGAAACCGTTGTTATATAAACGATAGAAGTAGTTTGTCCCCCTCTAAGGTTGCTCATATATCGCAGTCCTAATTAGGTCATAACATGAAGATCCTTACTAGACTTGGCTTTCAATGTAGTCCATTGCCCCAAGCTATTTAGGATTGCTAGATTAAGAGCTAATTGATAAAGCCCCCCTGCCCCCAATGCTGGGGGAGCAATTCCTGAAAAATCACTAACTACTAGGACAACAGTTGCACCAAAAAACTGTAAATTAGGTCTGAGAGATTTACCCGGTAAGGATTACAGTCGATTTTGCTAGAGTGCTTGTGGGGCAATGATTTAAGGTTTTTGTCCTGTAGTTAGGAAAAATCATTAAAAGTCGCCCAACTTTGGGGTTTTAGGGGGCAAAAGGCAAATTCAATTAACTTTATAAACAGCCTCTCATGGCTTCAACAATTGCCTTATTTTACTGGGCGGATTTGGGATGATCTTTGATCCTAGATTACCAATTCTCGATCAATATGAATAGGGCCCATTGGGCTAAGGGCGGAAAAGCTTAGGAGTGTTCTAAGATCAATTGTTTCACGTGAAGAGCGGTGCTAGGAGCTAGCAACACCCCATTACGATAATGGCCGGTGGCTATAATTGTTTTATTCGATCGTGGTAATAATTCAATGATGGGAGCCGGTCGGCCTTCTGGTCGTGGGCGATATCCTTGCCATTGAAACAATAGCTTGCCTGTCTTCAACGCGGAACAATAACTATAGGCTTCAGTTTTGACTTGCTCTAGTAAACTATCATCGGCGATCGCGGTGGCTTCCCCTTCTGGCGGAAATTCCACTGTCGCCCCAAGCCAATAATGGTGGGGTTGGCGAAGTTGGGGCACAATATGAATATCATGGCCGGTGATTACTGGTTGAAAGGATTCATCCCCTAGGCCCTGGGGCAATGAAAACGCGATCGCTTGGCCTAAAATCGGGCGTAGCTCCAACGGAAAATCCACCATGGTGGCTAATCCAGCAGAACCCACCCCCCAGTGATCACAACCCAATCCGCTGTGTAGGTTTGTTTGGTCGTGTCAACAATGGATTGATTACCCTGGGCCGCGATCGAGGTTACAGGATTATCAAAACTACAATCTAATCCCCGCTGTTGAGCGGCCGTAATTAAACTTTGGGTTAAATCCACTGGATCAATTTGACTATCATCGGGGGAATAAACTGCCCCCACTAGGCCAGGGTGATCCAGGTAGGGTAAACGCTCCTGTAATTGGGATTGCTCCCATCTTTCTAAACGGTATCCCTGCGATCGCGGATAGTTTGTAAGCGTTCCCACCGGGGTAAACTTTCCTGATCAAACAGCAACATCAATACACCGTAAGGATTGTAATTAACCCCTTGGCCGTTAGCTTGTGCTAGTTCTGGTAATAGGGTTTTAAACCGCTGCAAACTTTGATGACGTAATCGCCAATTGCGACCCTTCGTTTTTGACTGATCGCCCCCATCAATATCCCTAGGGCCGCTCCGGTTGCCCCTTGGGCCGGTTTTTGGCCATCAATCAATGTCACGTCAACATTAGCTAGAGCTGTGAGTTCATAGGCGATCGCTGCCCCCACAACCCCCGCGCCAATCACAATTACTTTGGCCATAATCCTTAAATCACTATTCCTCTGAACTCAGATGCTCTAAACACAACTCACAGGGTGCTTGAACAATCAAAAACGTTACAAACCTGTCCCCTAAACTCACCAAATTGGGGGGACTCAGGGGGCTTTACCCATATTTCCTAAGGGGTAGGAACAGGTAGATCCTCAGGATTGATGGTTTCAGGGGTAGCTTCTTCTTCCATGGCTGGTGCTTCAAGTTCTTCATCCGTAGCGGACAAACTATCCTGCATCGCCTTAATTTGATCTTTATACTTGGCAGGGGATAGGGTCGCCGCTTGATTTAGTAGCCGTTGAGCTTCCTCTAATTGATTTTGTTGTTGCATCAACATGGATTTAGCTAAGTACGGACGAAAATCTTCCTTATTTAGTTTGATGGTTTGATCGTAAACCGCGATCGCTTCAGTGATCCGATTTTGTTCAAAATAAACCTTCCCTAACAACAATTGAATGGCGATTAAATCTGCCCCTTCTGCAGCTTCTGGCTTAATGTTGATAGTCTTAATCGTCTCCTGTAATAGACCGATCGCCCCTTCCGGCCGACTTTGTACCAATAACAAATTGACCATCCCTTGGAGGGCGTTTAAATTACTAGGAAACAGCTCTAAAACGGTGCGATAGGATTGGGCTGCTTCTTCATATTTACCCAATTGTTGTTGGGTTTGAGCGAGTAAAATTTGATACTCAGGATAACTGCTATATAGCTGGGCCATGGATTTGAGGGACTCCTCCACCCCCACTAAATCCTGTTGTTGTAGGCTAACATTCAATAACCCTTTAATGGCTGATTCATTACCCGGTTCTTTATTGAGGATAATACGATAACCCTGAGCCTCCGCCGCTAAGGCTTTTTCTGCATCGGTTTGTTCAACGATCGGGGCACTTGCTTCGGGATTTGAGGTTTGAAGACGAGGCTCGATAATGGGCCAAAAAGCAAAAATACCGGCTCCCAAAATCAAGGGAATACTCAAGAAATAAAACCGGTTATCGGGGTTAGGGGAACGGGAAAGAGTCATAGGAGATAGGGATAAATCTGGATTGCTGCCGATTAGCCTTCGTCGTCAATTTTAACTATAAACTAACTTTGGAATTTCAAAAGGAATTTCCTTTAGGTTTCTTGTTTAGGAATTTACGCACAAGCCCCCTAAATTCCCAAATTTGGGGGAGCTCGCTTGAACGATTGTCCCTAAACATCATCAAACATCATGGTTCCCAGGACAGAATCACAATTTTTGCGTCAGTCCTGTTCTTTACATTTCTAAGCAGTTCTAGGCATTTTTGCTAACTACTAGGACAAGAGTTGCGCCAAAAAACTGTAAATAGGTCTGAGCGCTTTACTCGGTAAAGATTACAACCGATTGCGCTATAGTGCTTATGGGGCAAGGGTTTAAGGTTTTTGTCCTGTAGTTAGGCATTGCTGTGGAGTTTGATTCAATCTAACCACCCATAAAAACTTAATGTGGTTTTCCCATAATGTTTTTGCCGATCGCGTACCATGTGACCAACGCGATCGGGGCTAGGCCAAATTTTAGGATCATGTTCTACTGCCAACTCCCCGGTGGGGGCGAGGAGCCCATAGCGATCGAGTAACTCCAATACCGGCTGATACAGTCCACCTTGATAGGGGGGATCAAAATAAATCAGATCGTATTGATTAGATTGGAGGGTCGCTAATTTTTTGATGACGGAGCCCCGCAGAATTAAAAATTGTTGGTCAGCACTAGCTAACGGCTCCCAATTTTGGCGAATAATTTTGCACGCGATCGGAGATTGTTCAATGGCGGTAACGGACTGGGCCCCGCGACATAGGGCTTCGGCCCCCATGGTGCCATTGCCGGCACACAGATCTAGCCACCGACCCTGATCCACTCGGTGTTGCCAAATATTAAATAACGCTTGGCGTACTTTGCCGGTGGTGGGTCGGGTGACATCTCCTGGCAAAGTTTTGATGGCCCGATTACCGTAAATGCGCATGATACAACTCAGAACTTAGGGACGACCATGGCTAATCGGTTGGGTTTGATCGCTGGAAATGGACAGAGGGGCTTCTAGATCTGAGGTCATTCCCCGATTAGTGGCATGGGGTAAAGGTTGGGCGGCAATTAAAGCTGCTAAATTTTCCCTAAGGATGGTGAGGGGTTGCTCTCCGATCGCTTGGCCAAGGGTTTGACCCTGGGCATCTAAATAGACAAAATGGGGAATCCCATCCACCCGATAGCGCAACATTTCCGGCAACCATTTGGGGTTATCCACATTAATCATGGTGAAATTAACGCGATCGCCAAAGGTCTGTTTCACCTGAGCTAAATCCCCCGCCATAGCTTGGCAACTCGTACACCAATCAGCATAAAACTCCATTAAAGTAGGTTGACCATTAGCCAACGCCACCTCTAGGGGCATGGACTGTTCTGCTTGGGCTGCAAGGGTTTGGGTCGGAGTTTGATTAGTTACCCCCAATAAAATTGCTCCGGCTAATACCACCACGGTTAAGGCCATCACTATTTTCTTCAATAGTCCTTCATGGGAATCTTGAGGCTGGGAATTTTCCATAATCTAATTACATTGACACATTGACAATCGTTTAAACCGTAATCGCCCTTCGATCAATTTGATCAATAGGATCAATCGCGACAGTTATCTATTTTGACATTTTATTCCCGACTTCGCTGGGGTGTCCGAACCCTGGCAGTGTCAATCCGGAATATAGAATAGAGCAAAAAACAAAACAGCAACATCAGTAAAGTAGTAAACCTGTAGCTATCATCAGAGAGGGCGGCCTATTACTAAGAGGATGTTTGAAAAGCCCCCCTTGCCCCCCATTCTGGGGAAAATCACCTA
>JAAUPO010000129.1 GCA_012033095.1 Synechococcaceae cyanobacterium RL_1_2
AATGCGTTTGGCCAGTTGCAGGGCAAAGCCAGGAGACAGGGCCGGTGTTGCTTGACGTAAGCGATCGGCGGCGGCTTCCACGGTGGCAAACACGGGGATGTTCTGGTGGTTGAGTTAGGTAATCCAGATGGGTAGCTAATTGGCTGGAGGTTTCATCCATATTAGACTCTGGCGGTAATACCGTTTCTACTAACACTAGATGTTTAACCAGTTGGGGACGAATGCTAGTAAAAATAGCAGAAATCACGGAGCCTAAGGAATGGCCCACCAGGGTAAAAGGTTGATCCGTCACCTTACTGATAATGCCGTCAATATCCCCTAAAAAATCGAGCAAATTATAGGAGCCTCCTTTGCCAACATGATCCGATCGCCCATGGCCCCGAAGATCTGGAGCTACCACCCGATAACCTTTTATTGACTAACTCGATCGCCACCTGAGACCAAGCAGCCCCTTGCTCCAAAATGCCATGGACACAGAAAATTAATGGACTCTGTTCTAAGCCCCAACTGCAAAGGCATAGTTCTAAGCCCCGAATATTAATGAAGGTTTCCACCATTTCCGGTGCGGGGATTGTGCGTTGTTCCTCTTGGGGTAGGGAGTAGGCCAATTGCCGGGCAAGGGTTTGGGTTTGGGGACTAAGGAGATGGGGTAATTTAATTCCTTTCCATACCTGGGCTAAAGCCGGATCGATGGCGTTGCGCTGGAGGAAGTTGGGATCTCCCACTGCCATGGAGTTTTCATAAAGCCCACTGGTCATCCGTTCCCCTTCGTAGGGTTGTAGCAGTTGGGGGGTGTAGTCAATGGCTAAAAATTGACAGAGCTTCTCCATCACCGGTGCCGGATTGGTTACCAATTCTTCATAGCTGATGAGATGGTAGCGATCGCGATCGATCTGGGCTGCCAAATCCAGAATATTTTGATTGCTTTCCCGCCAAATAGACTCAGCTAAACCGTAGGGGTTAGAGGTATTTGCCCCTAGCAGTTTATCCATGCGCATCCTGGTAAAAGAATCCATGACACTATAGGGATGACGCACCAGATGAATATATTTAGGACGCTCAAATAATTCCTCCGATCGCTGGAGGGTGGCCATGGAACTAGCATAGGAAGGGGATTTATCGATCACTAAGCGATCGCAGGTCAAATCCCCTAACCATTGATATACTTCCCCCACGGTGGTATTGGCTTTAATCCAGTCCTCCACTTGAGCTTGGGCCTGTTCTGGAGACCATGGTTTAAGGGTGGTCAGGGCCTTAATTAAACCTTGGCTTAACCCTGAATTAGCTAATTCTTGGGCCCGATCGCCCATATAACCAAAAGGTAATAGATGTAGCTCCGGTGGTACCCACAATTGGGGATGGCCCGCCAACATGACCCGTAGTAGAGTAGAACCTGATCGCGGACTAGACAGCAACAGGGCTACATTTTTAACTCTTTTCTCCGGTGCAACGGCGGGATAATTGGTTTTAATGGTGGGTAATACCACTGGGGCGATACCTGCTTCCTCCGTCCCAGTGTTAGAGCCAGTTAATTCTTGTACTAAATATTTAGCCAGGCTATTAATATGGGGATGCTCATAAAATTCCCGGGGATAGATCATTAATTCCAACTCGCTCTGGAGTTTAGCGATCGCTTCCATCACCATCAGGGAATCTAACCCCAAATCCAATAAGCTCACTGTGGGATCTAGTTCTTGGGGGTTCAAACCCAAAATTTGGCCAAGGAGTTCCTGGAGATAGGTTTTAACTAAAGCTTCCTGGTGGGCGCGTAGCGTGCCTTCGGTATCGGGGTTAATCCGTTGGAGTTGGGCTTTTAACGCTTGCCCTCCAATGGGTTTAGCTTCACCGGCAGCAAGGACTATGGGGGTTGGGGAGGGTAAAACCATAGACCAATAGGGCTGTTGGGCTAACAGGGGAAATTGGGCAGCGACCCCTTCCCAATCCATGGCCATTACGCCCATTTGGGTGATAGAACTGGATCGCAGTTGGGAAAACCACTGCAAACCTTGGCTGAGTTCTAAGGTTTTGAGACCTCGCACCGCCAAGGTTTGTTGGGTGGCCATTCCTTCCCCAGCCCAGGCCCCCCAATTAATCACGGTCGCGGGTAAGCCTAACTGCCGACGATAGTGGCCGATCGCGTCCATAAAACTATTGGCCATGGCATAATTACCCTGGCCAGGGAACCCAACAACGAAGCCACCGAAGAAAACAGGACAAAAAAATCTAGCTTTAACCGTTTACTGTAATCATGTAATAGCCAAGTTCCGGTGACTTTGGGGCCCAAAACCGGAGCAAAGTCATCCCATTGGGCTTGGGCTAATAATTTATCTTTTAACGTCCCAGCACAATGCACAATCCCTTTGAGCTGGGGTAGCGTTGCCATTAGGTCAGCTACGGCATCCCTATCGGTAAGATCCACTGATTTGGTGGTGACGGTAATTCCTTGGGCTACTAGGGCTGCAATCTTGGCTTGGGCTTTCGGATCCGGGGTACGCCGGCCAACCAATACAAGCTGTTTGGCCCCATCGTTGGCCAAGGATTGGGCAACCTGTAAACCTAAAGCCCCTAGGCCACCAGTAATTAAATAGGATGCGGTGGGATCTAATGGGATAGAGGGAGCCAGATCTACCCTCGCGCGATTGAGCCTTGCGCCATAGTAGTGGTGGGGGTAACTTTGATCTGGGTTTCAGGGGAGTCGTTGAGTAATAGGGGTAATAAGCGATCGGGGGTAACGGCTTTCCCTAGATCGATCAGTTTAAGTTGTATGGGCTGATACTCAGTGGCAATCACCCGGCCCAGGCCCACCATCGTCGCCCCCACCAGATTAATCGGATGGTTTTCGTCGGGAGTCCCTTGGTGGGTGATGAGGTATAAACATTGGGGATTTAGGTGCTGGAGCAACGGTAACAGGGTAGTAACTATGTGCTGTTGTGCTTCCTCCAGGGCCTGAAGATCTTCATTGGCGGCGATCGGAGCTTGGTACAACACCCGCAACTTTTGCTGTTGATACAGTTGTCCTAATTGCTGCCAATGGCTAACATTAGTGGGATCAAAGGTAACGCGATCGCCCTGGTGAAGATACTGACCGCCTTGTTGGCCATGGCCTACGGTTACATTGGGCAATTGGGCCAGAATGGGCCCATAACCCTGGGGATCTTCGGTAAGCCATAACCAAGCCACTCCGTCCGAGGAAGTAGTTTTTTCCGTGCCGACATCAATTCCCCCTAAGGACTCCCATTGGACATCGTATAGTAATGACTGGGTAGAAGATTCCCCGTCCTTCATGGCGTTTAAATCCCATAAAGAACGATCGCTAAACCAAAACCGTTTTCGTTGGAAAGGATAGGTGGGTAAATCGGTTAAGGGGACTCCTTGGCGATCGCGGTAAAAACTAGGCCAATCAATTTTAATGCCCCGTTGATAGAGTTTGCCGAGGGTATTTAATAGGGTAAAACTATTGACTTGTTTCGGGTTGAGGCTATAGAACCAGGCACAATCTTGGGTCATTAAGCCCTGGCCCATGCCCACTAAAATTGCTTTGGGCCCCACTTCTAAACAGATCTGACAGCCAAATGTTTCCAGGGCTACCACTGACTTTGTAAACTGTACTGGGTTAATGATATGGTTCACCCAATAATCGGCGGTGGCAATGTTATCCTCGGCTAGGGTTCCCGTCACATTAGAAACCAACGGAATTTGGGGGGGATAAAATTTGACAGTTTCTGCGATCGCTCGAAAATCGGCCAACATCGGTTTCATCAGATAGGAATGGAAACCATGGGATACATTTAATTGTTTCGCTTTAATTTTTTGTTGGCGGGCGTTGGCAATGATGACATTAAGGGCATTTTCTTCCCCAGCAATGACAATGTGGGAACCATTAAAACCAGCGATTTGAAGGCGATCGGGATAATCCGCAATCAAATCCTGTACTTTATCTTCGTCGGTAAATAGGGCCACCATACTGCCCGGTTCTTGTAACCGTTGAATCAGTTGGCCCCGATGTTGAATTAATTTCAGTCCATCCTCTAGGCTAAATACCCCCGCTAAACAGGCCGCCACATATTCCCCTACGCTATGGCCCATTAATACGTCCGGTTTCACCCCCCAGCTTAACCATAGTTGGGCCAGGGCATATTCAAAGGCGAATAGTACGGGTTGGGTATATTGGGTTTGGTTGAGCTGCTCCTGTTCATTACCGTACAGCAGCCCCCAGAGATCCACCGAGTCGGCTAATATTTCCCCACATTGATCGATGGCAGCTTTAAATACAGGTTCCGTTGCGTATAGTTCCTGGCCCATGGCCCCATACTGGGAACCCTGGCCAGTAAATAAAAAGGCTACTTTCCCAGGGGCAAGACCATGGGAGGACTGCACCGAGGTTAATTGCTCGATCGCTTCGTCCACGGTGGCAGCTACTAGGGAAGTTTTGTAGGGTAGATTGCCCCGACCCAGGGCTAAGGTCATGGCAACCTGGGCTAGATCTACCTCTGGATGGGTTTTTAAATAATTACGATAGCGATCGGCTAACATCCCTAGGGCTTGGGGCTGTTTGGCCGATAACACCATGAGCTGATGGTGACGGGGGGGACGTTCCTGGGGGGCCCGATGGTGCTCAGCCCCTTGGTAACGACCGACGATCACATGGCTATTTGTGCCCCCAAAACCAAAGGAGCTAATCCCAGCATGATTGCCGGTTAAGGCCTGGGGGGTTAAGGGGATATGAAACTGGGAGCCTAGCTTAATTAAAGGATTCAGCCCCTGGAAATTGAGGTGGGGGGGAATGGTTTGATGGTGCAGGATGAGGATGGTTTAATTAAACCCGCAATGCCCGCAGCGGCTTCTAAATGGCCAATATTGGTTTTGACCGAACCCAGGTAACAGGGGTTTTCCCCTCGATCGCGATCTAATACCGCCATCAAGGAATTAACTTCGATCGGGTCCCCTAGGCTAGTGCCGGTGCCATGGCTTTCCAAGTAAGCAATGTCCTTTGGTTGCAGGCCAGCATGGTGTAACGCTCGTTTGACTACGGCCTGTTGAGCTAAGCCATTGGGGGCCGTTAAGCCATTACTTTTCCCATCTTGGTTAACCGCCGAACCTTTGATTACTCCTAAAATTTGGTTACCCTGGGCGATCGCTTGGGTCAAGGGCCGAAGTACCACTACCCCACAACCTTCCCCTCGGACATAGCCATCGGCATCGGCATCAAAGGTTTTACATTGGCCATGGCTACTCATCATCCCCGCTTGCTCAAAACTTTGGGTCAGCTCAGGGGTTAAGGTGAGGTTCACTCCCCCCGCGATCGCTGTGGAACATTCCCCCCGCTGTAAACTTTGGACTGCCAAATGTACCGCCACCAGGGAAGAGGAGCAAGCGGTATCAATGGTTAAGGATGGCCCCCGCCAATCATAAACATAGGACAAACGATTAGCGGCAATACTATGGGCATTTCCGGTGCCGAGGTAAGGGTTAGGGATTAAACCTTGCTTGATCTGTAGCTGGGAATAGTCATGGCTACTCATGCCAATAAATACCCCCGTATCACTGCCAATCAAACTATCGGGGTTAATGGCTCCTTGTTCTAGGGCTTGCCAGCTAATTTCCAGCAGTAACCGTTGTTGGGGATCCATCAGTTCTGCTTCCCTGGGGGAAATGCCAAAAAAAGCTGCATCAAATTGATCAATCTCCGTGAGCAAACCACCGTAACCCTCTCCCGGCCAACGATCGCTAGGGGTATTAATGTGATTATGTCCGGCCATTAATAATTGCCAAAATTCCTCTGGGCTGGTGGCCCCTGGAAACCGACATCCCATGGCAATGATCGCGATCGGTTCATCGGTGCTAAGCCCTTTACCCACCGTCTCCATCATGGGCCCGCTAGCCCCATCTAAACCACATAGATATTCACTGAGGCTACGGATGGAAGGGTAATCGTAGGCGAGGGTTGGGGGAATAGAAAGCCCTAGCCAAGTTTCTAGATCCGCTGATAGGCGAATGGCTTGTACCGAATCTAAACCATAGCTAGCAAAGGGATCTTCGAGGCCAATCTCCCCTGGGGATAAACCACAGCGATCGCTAATTTGTTGTACTAACCATTGTTCAATGCGTTGTTGTTGGCCATTACTCCCCTGGTGGGGAAGGTTCGCCGGCCCGTAGCGTGCCTTTGGCATCGTCGTTGGGAGATTGTGGGATTTTGCTAGGGGAGATGATCCAGCAAGCAGTTGGGACAAACGACCCACTTCCTTTAATTCCCCTTGTAAATACTCTTCACGGCAGGCCCGACGGCGGATCTTCCCACTAGAGGTTTTGGCAATACTGGCAGTCCGCACTAACACAATATCCACCGGGTTGAGCTCATGGTGGTTGATCACCGCTGTCCGAATAGCCTTAAGCACCCCTTCTACATCTAACTTCCGCAGATAGGTGCGCTCTACTTCCTGCACCACCACTAATCCTTCCGTTTCCCCTTGCTCCACCGCAAAGGCCGCACCACACCCTAACCGTAATGCTGGATGGGCTCGCTCTACTGTTAACTCAATATCTTGGGGATAATGGTTCCGACCCCGGACAATAATTAGATCTTTTAAACGGCCGGTCACAAATAACTCCCCCGCCATCACAAAACCTAAATCCCCTGTGCGCAAAAAAAACCACGCTTTCGTCGGCTAGGGTTGCTTGAAACGTCGCCGCTGTTAACTCTGGCTTTTGCCAATAACCAAGGGCATTACTATGGGCCTGGGTCCAAATTTCCCCAATTTCCC
>JAAUPO010000130.1 GCA_012033095.1 Synechococcaceae cyanobacterium RL_1_2
AACCATTAGAGGCTATTCATCAAGCCAAGTCAATTTGTATTTTGACCCCTAAATTTCCAATTGGCGACTTTGAATGATTTTTCAGGAATTTCTCCCCAAAATTGGGGGCAGGGGGGCTTCAAAATTGGAGGCAGGGGGGCTTGTGCGTAAGTCCTGTACTAATCAATTTGAATGGTAGTGGGTTTGCTGCCGTTATTTTCCTTGTTCATACTAGGGGAACTAGGGCCTGATTTACGATAATCGGCATAGAGCTTATCCCGCCAAGTAAAGAACGTTTCATAGTCGCTATTATCAGCTAAGCCAGGAATACCTTTGCCTTTAAGTTCTTCGGGCACATCAATATAATCCCCTTCCGGAAACTTAATCAACATACTCAAACTCGCTACCGCAAAATCTGCCAAAGTTGGCGTATCGGTGATGAGATAGGGTTTTTCCTGAAGAATTAAACAAATGGCTTCGAGGTTTTGTTCTAGGGAACGGCGAGCATCCTTCACCGCATCCAGACCTAGCCCTTTACCCACTGCTTCAAAAATTTCCCCAGGAAAGGCACCGACTAAACTTTTGAAAAATGGGGGGATATTTTTGGGCAAAATGGAAGTACGGAAATTTTGATACTTATTCACTGCCCCTAAAAAAGCTGTGCGCCCTTTAAGGCCAATGGATTCATCGGCCCATTCTTCCATGATCAAACACTGACCTTTGAGGAGGGGATCACTAGGGATAATAGGTTTATCAGGATATTTGCGATCGAGGTAGAGGGCGATTTCCGTTGAGTCAGCTACGATGGTGTCTCCATCTTTGATGATGGGTACTTGTCGTTGGCCAGAGAGTTGAAATACCTCAATCTGACCCACCCCTGGGGTAACTTCTACTTTTTTATACTCTAAACCCTTGTAGTCGAGAATAAAGCGGACTTTTTCAGAAAATTGGGATAGTTCAAACTGGTAAAGCTGAATCATAGCTATTGTCGCTTTAAAAAACTTAACAGTCCTAATTTAACACTGTCTTTATCTATTGGTAGAGACAATTGATCGAGTCAGGGAAATTTATGGCTGAGAGGGATATTGCCTTAGTCAAAATCGCGATGTCATTTTAGAGCAGAAAGAAGATAGCCCTAACAGGACTTACTCAAAAATTTCGATTCTGTCTTGGGAACCATGATGTTTGGGGACAATCGTTCAAGTAAGTCCCCCAAATTTCGGGGATTTAGGGGCTTGTGCGTAAGTCCTACCTAATATCTTGATGACCTGGGACAAATGGGGTTACTAGAATATAGCTAGGGATTAGAACCTATGAAAACCATGCTTGGACACTAGCTAGTCTGATTCAAACCATTTCGTTACCATGGAGAAGGAAAAATTTAGTTTTACCCCTTGGAAGGAGGTCTGCAAATTAGGTTTTCCATTACATTTACATTAAATTGCATTAAATTATTGAGTCTGCAGTTGTTATGGGGACATATCGGTTATGAGAAGAATTGACGCGATCGCTATTGCTTTTGGGGTCTTCATTGCTGGAGGCGTTTTTTATGGCGTATTACAAATCGGGGGTTTAGATGCAACGACGGCGGGCATTTGGTCTCAGGTAATGTTGGTGGCGGTGGTGATTGGCTGGGTTTCAACCTACCTATTTCGGGTCAGCACTAAAAATATGTCCTACCATCAACAATTTCGGGATTATGAAGAATCTTTTTTCAAAAAAATTAGAGGAATTAAGTCCAGAGGAATTGGCCAAATTACAAGCGGAAGTTGAATCGGAAAATCAGCAGCCCTAAACCATTGCCATGGGCTGGCTATAAATGGTAATAACTTGTTACCCCTAGTTTTGAATCCCTAGTTTTGAATCCCTAAATTTCCCTAATTAACCCTAATTAAAGTATGACTTCTGTTTCTGAATGTTTTCGTGCCCTTCGCGATCGCGGTCAATGTGCCTTAATTCCTTTTATTACCGCCGGTGACCCCGATCTCGATACCACCCGCAAAGCCATCAAGCTGCTGGACGAAACAGGGGCTGACTTAATTGAATTAGGGGTTCCCTACGCCGATCCCTTAGCCGATGGCCCCACCATCCAAGCGGCTGCAACGAGGGCCCTCCAACAAGGGGTCAAATTAGAGGATGTGTTGAATATTGTGCGGGATCTCTCCCCTGAGATTACTGCCCCAATTATTTTATTTACCTACTACAATCCCATTTTTTATCGGGGAGCGGATCAATTTTTTGCGATGGTGGCCGCCGCTGGGGTCAAGGGTTTAGTAATTCCCGATCTCCCCCTAGAAGAGGCAGAAAACGTATTACAGTCAGCGACAGCCCATAATTTAGAAATCACCCTTCTAGTTGCTCCCACCAGCCCCATGGAACGGATTAAAGCGATCGCTGCCAAATCCCAAGGTTTTATTTATTTAGTTAGCGTTACGGGGGTTACGGGGATGCGAACCCAGGTTGAAAGCCGAGTTGAACAGTTATTGCCCCAACTTAGATCCGTAACGGACAAACCGATTGGGGTGGGTTTTGGGATCTCCGAAGCCAAGCACGCCATCCAAGTGAAGCAATGGGGAGCCGATGCCGTGATTGTGGGTAGTGCCTTTGTTAAACGCCTAGCCGATCCCAGCCAAGGGTTAGCCTCCGTCCAAGAGCTATGTCGTTCTCTAAGGGACGCGATCGATCAACCTTAACCGGCTGGGTTATAACGGGTTGCATAATTGTAGATAACAGTTTAAACCCTATAATTTTTGACTGTGCAAGGATTTTTGTGTCCTTAACCATAGGTAAATTCGCTATAGGGCCCTCTAACTATCCATTGTCTCCTCCTAAGCTGATCTGTCAATTTTGATCATCTTAAGCTCACATTATGATCCTCATGATCCTCGATCAATGCATGAAAGCCATAGCCCCTAGATCCTCTTGGCCCTTAATCATGGCCATTGATATTATCCGTCATTTACTCTGACCTGAAGCTAACTATGGCTCAAAACCTTGTTTATCAAGAATTAGCATTAACCCTCAGACAACTCAAATCCCATCTGGGGGAGGGTAAACTAGATGGAACCCTATGGCATCAAGCCCAATTACTTTGGCAAGAACGCATTATCGTGATCGTGGATGAAGACAGCAACCCCCAGCACCAGCGGTTTAAAACAGAGCTGTATCGAAGTTGGCGATTACTGACAACGGCCATCATGTTCGCCCAAATGAATAAAACCCCAGATAAATGGCAGCAAGTGGAACACCATCTACAGCAGGTGATCGGTTATTGCGAATCCATCACCTAAATATTTTCCTTTTTTTGATCAGGTTACCAACTGATTGTTACTGCTAATATAAATTACCAATGCCTTTGAACCTGTGAATCTGTCTATAGCAATCCATGGCGAAACTTAAAAATTACTATGAAATTTTAGCTGTCCCTAGGGATGCGTCCCCAGAGATGGTAAAACGGGCGTTTCGTCAGTTAGCCCGTCGGTATCATCCCGATGTGAATCCGGGCGATCGCTTAGCAGAAGAAAAGTTTAAAGATCTCAACGAAGCTTACGAAATACTTTCCGATCCGAATAAACGGGAGCAGTACAACCAATATACCCGTTCCCAATCCCGTACCGGCAGATCCCCCAATGGAGCCGCCCCTTTTCGGGACTTTAATCCCTTTGGCGAGCAATTTAAACCTAGACCCAGCACTTCCACCTCCCCCCGTCCTGAGGCGATCCGCGATCGTACCGCCAATGCTTACCGTCCCTACACTAGCCGCACCGAACGGGTAGTAACATCCTCTCCTTCTCCCCCCGCTAAACGGGATATTGAAGCGCGCTTAGCCCTACCCCTAGAACGGGCCTATCGGGGTGGTCGGGAAAGAATTCGCCTAGAGGATGGCCGATCGCTGGAAGTAGATATGCCCCCCGGTTTAGTTAATAATCAAAAAATTCGCCTCAAAGGCCAGGGCATTAATAACGGCGATCTGTATCTTAAAATTACCGTTGCACCCCATGATTTTTTTGATTTAGATGGTCAAAATGTGATCTGTGCTATTCCCATCACCCCTAGTGAAGCGATTTTAGGGGCCCAAATCGAAATTCCAACCCTAGATGGCCTTGTCAAAATGAGCTTACCCCCTGGGGTTAAACAGGGCCAAAAACTCAGGCTAGCCAATAAAGGTTATCCCAGTGAAGACAGTAAGCGTGGGGATCAATTGGTAGAAATCAATATTGTTTTGCCCACAGGCATTTCTCCCCAGGAAAAGGAACTCTACGAAAAAATCAGGGAACTAGAGACTTTTAATCCCCGTAAAATTTTGTTGAAAATGCAATAATCAGTGGTCAATTATCCATGATTAAAGGGAACCTCGAAAAATACAACATCCTCCCGAATGATCAACGTATCCTCGTTGTTTCAGGCTCAGAAAATCACCAAAAAAGCAATTAATCGAGGTGCCCTAACAGGGAAGCAGTATTTTTAGGATATATCCATATTGGGCCGGAAGTAGGGCAAATTATTATCGATCGCATTTCTGACCCCATTATGAATAAAGACCATGATCAAAAATTAAAGGACTTAACCCCCAGGGAAATCGAAATTGTGGACTTAATCAAAGGGGGAGCTAATAACCAAGAAATTGCAGATCAACTATATATTTCTGTGCGCACCGTGAAGAATCATATTACAAATATTTTAAGTAAATTGGATCTGCGCAATCGCACTGAAGTGGCAATTTTAGCTAATGGCCATCGATCACAGCTATAGATAGGGAAATTTTGAAACTTTTCTCCATTCTCCTGCCACAACCATGGTTTTGGTTTTACTGACAATGGCTCAGGGCTTCAATGTCCGCCGCCACAATTTTATCTAGATTACGGGTAATTTTTTCAATATCCCAATGCCACCAAGCAATGGCAAGTAAGGTTTGGATCACAGAATCCTCAAAGCGTTGACGAATAAATTTGGCTGGGTTACCCCCTACAATGGTGTAAGGTAAAACGTCATTTACCACCACTGACTTTGCTGCAATGATCGCCCCATCTCCTACCTTTACCCCTGGCATAATTAATGCCTCATAACCGATCCAAACATCGTTGCCGATCACCGTATCGCCTTTATAGGGTAATTTGTCTGGTGCAGGATCGATGGTTTCCCAGCCATTCCCAAAAATCTGAAACGGATAGGTCGAAAACCCATCCATCTTGTGGTTTGCTCCATTCATGATAAATTTTACCCCTCGTGCTAGGGCACAAAATTTACCAATAATTAAGCGATCGCCGATGAAGGGAAAATGATATAACACGTTCCGCTCAAAGTTTTCCGAGTCTTCTGGATCATCGTAGTAGGTATAATCCCCAATGAGAATATTAGGATTAGCCACAGTGTTCTGAATAAAGCAGATTTGTGGAAATCCCTTCATGGGATGTTTATGTTTGGGATCAGCTCCGTACAACATAGTCTAGTCTCCAGTCTATAGAACCCATTTAAGATCTTGATCTTGAACAATAAGGCTTTCAGGTATATTGCTTTTAACGGTCAATGCACAGCAAGACTTGAGCCGAACAAACCTTAATCAAAATGAGCCTGATCAGCATGAAATCAATACAGTTCAAGCATTACAAATCTAACGATACATGCCACATGGGTTCTATAAAGGATAGAAGTGCATTGTCCCCTTTTCAGGTTAATCCCTTGTTGAATCTCCGCTGTACTGATCTCAATGGTTTGCTTGCAAGCTAACTATTTTTTTGAAAGTGGCATGTGCTTCTAAAAGTTCTGAGATAGTCAGGGTTAAAGGGTTACAACGACGGAACCCAAGGACAATTCATGGAGCTTTTATCGTTTCACAATGCAATTTCCCCCTTGACGTTTAGCCTCTTCTAAGGCTTGATCACAGGCAGATAACAAGGATAAAGCCATTGCATTGTGATTAGGGACAAGACTGACCGTCCCCATACTCATCGTGATGTAACTATTGATGGTTGATGATTTATGGGGAAGTTGCAAATGGGCTAATTCATCACGGATCAGATGGGCTAGGTGGCCCGCTTCGATCCCATCCGTTGTCGGTAAGAGTAAAATAAACTGACCTGCGATAAATCTAGCTGCTAAATCCTTGGGATGGTTAATTGATTTTTTTAATAAACCCCCAACTTTTTTAATTACTTCGTCCCCTGCCCCATAACCATGGGCCAAATTATAGGCCCGCAGTGCATCTATATCAGCCATCACAATAGATAAATCCGTTTTTTGTTCGCCACATTCTTGCCATTGTTTGTGGAGGTACTTTTCAAAAATTTTGCGGTTAGCTAATTTTGTAAGGGGATCTGTCCATTGCAGAACAGAAATTTGTTTGCGGGCCTGTGTCAGTTCTTCTAGGGATTGGCTATGGACTCTAGAATTAATGTTACCTTGATTTTTTTGATAGGTTAACAGTTGTTTTCTTTGATTAGAAATGATGAGTTGGGTTTTAACCCGCATTAAGACTTCTTGGGCTTCAAAGGGTTTAGTCACATAGTCTGCTGCTCCCATTTCAAAAGCTTGTACCTTCATTTCCGTATCGTCTAGGGCACTGATAAAAATGATCGGAATATCTCGAGTATTATCCCAAGATTTTAACCGCTCACAGACATCATAACCATTCATTCCTGGCATCATAATATCTAGCAGAATTAAGTCCGGTGGGTTGGCATCTATGGATTTGAGAGCCATCTCTCCGCTAGTGGCCTTACGAACTTTGTAGTCTTTATCTAGCAATACCGCCG
>JAAUPO010000131.1 GCA_012033095.1 Synechococcaceae cyanobacterium RL_1_2
CCCGATGCACTGAATATCAGATTGCCAATGTCACTAATCAGGTTAATCAACAAAAATAAATTACTCAGAAGAAAAAAACCGTGCCCTACAACAACTCAACCAAGTACAACAATTGGAGTTAGGCCAAGAAGTTGTTCAAGGTCAAATGGAGAGTTTCTTTAACCTCAAACAAGGGGATAACATTGTTAAAAAACTCAACGTTTCTATTCTTGTCAAAGATGGCATTGTGGAAGAAATTCGTGGTGAAATTTAGCCTTTAAGAGGATGTTTGAAAGCCCCCCTTGCCCCCAGTTTGAGGGAAATTACCTAGATTTTTAGGCAATTAAATCTCCCAAATTTAGGGATTTAGGGGGGCGACTCCACAACATTTGATACTTTTCAAACATCCTTTTATTGAAGATGGAAAAGTAATTTTGGTCTCAACTGTTATCAATAACAATGATTTTAAATATTTCCTTACTTTACTTAGCAGACTTGGTATAACACTGCTTTCCAGGCTGCATCCGCCTTTAACAATCCAGTCCCCCAGGACAGAATCGAAATTTTTGCGTAAGTCTTGCTACAGTTTTTGGGCGCAACTTTTGTCCTATTAGTTAGACCGAAATTAACTAACGCCGTGTTTTGATATTTCCTATCGCTTTATAAGATCCAATATAAAACCGGAACATCATGCACCATGGTGTAGATCTTAAACATCTTAAAAATCTTAAGAAAGATTAGAAGTTTAAAATTTAGTGACACGAAACGATGGTAAAGACCAAAATAGTTCAGAATAGAGCTCGAAGAGGATGATACAACTATCTATGATTAAATTCCAGCTTTCCTTAGTCCTATTAACTGGAACTGTTGCCCTGGCCTGTGTGGTGCCCCCAGTTCGGGCCCAATCCATTGAGGCCGGACTTAATCGACTGATTAATATTAGTGAACCAATCGAGATCAGAACCGCAGCGGATGTGCGTCTAAGTGAAGGACAACGCCTGGCCCAGTCGGGTAATTTAAAAGGAGCGATTAGTCTTTGGCAGGAATCTTTATTTTTATATGACCATCTACAGGATTTGCAAGGATTAACCCAAACCTATGAGTATTTAGGTTTGAATCATGTCCAATTAAATCAATGGCCAGAGGCAGAACATGCTTTTCGTCAACAATTGGCGATCGCCCGTAGCCGAGAAGATTTTCAATCCCAAATTTATGCCTTGAATAACTTGGGCATGATGTTACTCCAAAATCTCAATTTAGGGGGAGCCGAGGACACCCTTAAACAGGCCCTCGTGATCGCTAAAGACACCGGCAATTTAAGGGGTCAGGGTCTATCCTTAAGCAATTTAGGCTTGGTGATCTACAATCAAGGCAATCATCAAGCCGCGATCAATTTATATCAACAATCCTTAGCATTTCGTCAACGCATCCAAGATTATGAAGGGCTAACTAATACCTACAATAATTTAGGGGATGCCTATCTAGCCAATCAAGACTATTGGGGGGGCGATCGGGAGCCTATCTTTTGGCAAAATCAACGCCACCGACTTGGGAGATTCTAGAAATATCTACCGTGCCCTGGAAGGTCTATCTCAATCCTATTTTGCCCTAGGGGAATACCAAAGCTCTAGCTTGCGTTTTCTCTCGGAATGGTTAGAGGAAGCTCGCAACAATAATAACTTACAAGAGCAACTACTCGCCCTTAGTTTAGGGGGAGACTATTATCAAGAATTTGGCAGCGTAGAAAATGCCCTCAATTTATATCAACAAGCTTTAACGATCGCTAAAACCCTTGATGATGAGGCAAGAATCGCTTTACTCACCAATAAAATTGCTCAAATTATTAGTGTTTACCCCCAATTTATTTCCCGTTAACCATTTACTAATCATGGCAGATTATCCTAGGTATTGCCCAGGATAATTTCTCAAGATAATTATAATTTCTACCTGTTACCCCTAACTATTCATTAGGGTTAACAGGTAAATGCTAATGAATACAGGTAATGGGACAAATTATTCTTACCCTATTTCAATCTGTTCCTAACTGAAGAGGGTTGAAGGGTTAGTTGTAGTTATTGTCACAACTTTTTTTTTATAATTAAATATAATTAAAACATTCTGTATATTGCATACAATAGAGATACTTAGAAACACCTAAAAAAGTTTACTGGAATTCCTATTAGTTTATCGGTTTTAAGTTTTATATCCTCATCCCCCATATTGGAGTACCCATACCATGAGATACGAAAATGTTACCACTGAAGACCAAGCCATTTGGGCTAGTCTTAAACAAGCGATCGCCAAAAGTTCTGGTTTTTCCCAATGGTTACAAGATCAAGATTTTGATGAAATAAAAAATAAAACTACCATCGATCAACAAGTACGGCTTTATCTTAAAGAAACCCTAGAAACCTTAGCTTACTAATTGTCATAACATCATCGAATAAGATTAATTAGTAATGACTTAGTATTGATTTTTTTCTTCACAACTTACTTGATCAATCAATGCATAGATCAAGACCAATGTTGTTGATAACGATAAATTTATCCCTAATTATTACTCAATTAAGTTAGACCCAAAAAACGTTTCCCATCAATGCACTTTGCCCTAAGAAAATCGCCCTTTAGCCATAATGGAAGGGCGATTTTCTTGTTAATAGTCAATTTTGATGGCAAAAAATAACAACGACCAGGAAAGAAATAGCTTAGTTTAAAATGTAATTACTGTGTAATTGCTCCGACGGCTCAACGATATTAAACGCTATTGCTTACACAAAACCATTGCTTACGGGATAAAGTTGATAGAGGGCATTTTGTACAAATTGTAGTAACAAAATGGCTAAAATTGCGGATAGGTCAATACCTCCTAGGGGAGGAATAAAAGAGCGGAACAGGTTCAAATAAGGGTCGGTAACGGGGGCGAGAAAACCAATGATTTGTTGGGCCCAATTAGTAGTCTGGAACCAGCTTAATAGGATACGGGCAATTAAAAGATAAAAATAGATCTCAATAAACTGAACTAAAGTATCAATAATTAAACGACTTGCCATAGAAATTTTGGGGTAATGTGATTAGTTACTGACCTATCTTAACATTGGGTCAAATTTCTTGATCGGCCTCGGTGGCCCCTAGGGATTCATTGACCCCTAGCTGCTCAGTTACGTCATCGATCGCGAGGTTTAATTGGGCGATTTTATTTTCAAGGGTACGGCGGGCACTTTCAATTTTTTCTTCGGTATCTAAATTGAAATTTTCATCGTCTAGGAATAAATCGTTATCGTTTTTATTTTTGGTTTGTCGTTTAGCGGTGATCACCGTTCCTAAAATGCCCCCAACAATACCGCCGAGAATGGCTCCTGTAATCAAACCACTTGTAAAATTATCTTTATCACTCATAGGTTTTGTGCTGCTTTAAGGTTAGGAATTAGGGAGGAAAATTAATCGAAGCTCATTTTATCTGATCTTAACCTACAGTACCAAAACTACGATCGCCGGCATCCCCTAAACCAGGCAAAATGTAACCTTGATCGCTCAATTGTTCGTCAATCATCGCACCGTAAATGCTCAAGGTGGGATAGGCTGCACTTAGACGTTTGTAAGGCGGGGGGGGGCGTCACGACACATACCACCCGAATTAAATCAGGATTGGCTCCCCTTTGGGTTAGTTCATCGAGGGTTTTGATCATACTGCCACCGGTGGCCATCATGGGATCAACGATCAAAATATAGGTGTCAGGATCAATGCGATCGGGAAGTTTATTGAGGTAACAATCGGGGTGGAGGGTTTCTTCGTTGCGTTTTAAACCCAGATGCCACACTTTAGCTAGGGGTAATAGGGTTTGGGCCCCTTCGAATAAAGTTAGACCAGCTCTGAGGATCGGCACGATCGCGATTTTAGTTTCTGGATTAATCATTTCCACGTTAGCCGGAGCTAAGGGGGTTTCCACCATCATGGGTTGGGAAGGTAACCAATACCGCATGGCTTCGTAGGTTAACCACCGACCTAGCTCCACCATGGCGGTTTTAAATAAAATAGTGGGGGTATGGCGATCGCGGGCGATGCCTAGCCAATGTTTAACTAGGGGATGTTCTGGAACATAGATTTTTAATTGGGAAACCATAGGTATCTGCTGACAGGATTACAATCTCTAATCTTAAGCTCAAGGGCGTAGCTATGGTGATCGGCGATCGGATGGGAGTAGATTAATCATCTTCTTTCCCTAAGAATGTGTTTGAAAAGCCCCCCCTTGCCCCCCCAGTCTGGGGGAAATTACCTAAATTTTTAAGCAATAAAGTTCGCCAAATTGGGGGATTTAGGGGGCGACTCCACAACATTTGATACTTTTCAAACACGTTCTAAGGTCTAGGTTTACTAGGATTAATTATGTCTATCATTAACCCCTGCCCCTGCGATCGCCTTAATCCCCTTATAAGCGTAAAAATGACACTAAATCCTAACTTCGTCATCAATAATGAGGATTATTTTCTGGAACTATTTTCTAGGATTGTTGATCCGTTGATATAGTTTCGGAAAAGTTAGGCAATTTTTCCGACGACAAACCCTTATTCACTAGGATGTAATCGTCTTTGATGCGTTGCGGGGATGTAGCCGATCGCTATTCCTAAGCAATGCTTGTAATTACTAATACAAACACACTATAAATAAACCACCAAGCAGACTATCACTATGGCAAAAACTAGTCCCTATCAATCTATTTTATTGCGCCTTAGCCATGGGTTGGCGGCCCTATTTACGATCACAGCGTGGGGCTCTGGTTTGTGGATCTACGACAACTACGATGGCCGGTGGGGCGCGATCGGTTTACCCAAAATTAGCGACATTCAAAATATCCATGAATCCATCGCTGGGGGGTTTGTCATTTTATTTTCAGTGTTAGCGTTATATAGCCTCCGCCTCGGTTATCGCCGACTATTACAACCAAACCCATGGCCCAACCTCAAAAAAGTAAATCAACCGATCTGGTGGTTTACCCTGCACCGGGGAGTTAATACCCTGCTGCTCCTGGCGGGGGTAGGGGCGATGATTACTGGCCAAATGATGAAAGGGCGGTGGTTACCGTCGGGGGAGTTAAACCATGGCTGGTATCTAGCCCACCTCCTATCGTGGTTAGGGTTATTCGTCGCCCTGGCGTTGCACCTCTTAATGGCGGTTAAAGTGGGGGGCGTACCACTGTTGTTATCCATGGTTCGTTGGCAAGTCCGTTCTGGGGATAACCCCCGTGGTTGGTGGCAGGAATTAAGAAAAAAAGATCAGGTCTAATTTTTGGGTGATGGAATAATGATCGTGGGAGGGATTGCCCTGTCCTTTATTTTGCCGGAACTAAACTAAACCCCAACGCCCTTGGCAAAGTCATCCTTGGCTAGTCCTAAAGCAGTAGGAGAAGGAGCAACGGTAGTGCTAAAGCTGTAAGGATATTTATAGTCAATTTAGTTTAGTATGGGATGGTTTTGTCTTGATGTGGAATGCTTTTAGCTTTATTTACTTCCCGTAATTATTCAAAAAGACTATAAAATTGGAATAATTGATTGCCAATCAGTTCAACCTTGCTGATCCTTACTTGTATCGGACTATCGGAGCAAATTAAGCTCTTTGATGGATGTAACGAAGAAATTTAGTTTATTGCAATCAGGACCTACGCAAAAATTTCGATTCTGTCCTAGGAACCATCATGTTTGGGGACAATCGTTCAAGCAAGTCCCCCAAATTTGGCGGATTTAGGGGGCTTATGCGTAAATCCTAACTACAGGACAAAAACCTTAAACCCTTGCCACATAAGCACTATAACGAAATCGGTTGTAATCTTTACCGCGTAAAGCTCTCAGACCTATTTACCATTTTTTGGCACAACTTTTGTCCTAGTAGTCAGGCGTAAATCCTAATAAATTAATTAACCCCATCTTTACCGGCTAGGACTTGTCAATGGGATTAATATTTACGTTCTTTCGGCTCAAACATATCGATCGCTACTGGTAAATAATCGATGGTAATGCCATCTTCCTGGTAATAGGCTAGGGTATGTTTTAAAAATTCCTGATCCACGCGATCGGGATAATCTTCACGGGAGTGGGCCCCTCGGCTTTCTTTGCGATTGAGGGCCGATGTTAAGATCATTTCCCCAACCACCATAATACTTTCTAGCTCTAGGGCTTCAATGAGTTCCTGGTTCCATTGTTTGCTTTGGTCATCTAATTTAATGGCATGATACTGCTCCTTCATGGTTTGGAGTTGGTTTAATCCTTCCTTCATGATGGCTTCATTGCGAAATACACCACAATGTTCACTCATGGAATCTTGCCATTGTTGTCGTAGGGCATTAATGCGAAGGTTACCGTGGGGTTGCATCAGTTTAATAATGCGTTCTTTTGCTCGATCGATATATCTTTTTTCATCGATCGAGGCGAAGGTACGATCTTTGATGTAATCCGAGATCGCTGCCCCTGTGCGTCGGCCATATACCACGCATTCCAACAGGGAATTACTTCCTAAACGATTGGCTCCATGCACCGATACGCAGGCGGATTCCCCCGCCGAAAACAAAGCTTCTACTAAATTGCCTTCCCCATCTCGTTGGACTTGGCCATTGGTATTTACCGGAATTCCCCCCATACAATAATGGGCCGTAGGACGCACTGGCATGGGTTGATCCACCGCATCAATCCCTACTAACCGATGGGCTTCTTCCCAACAGAAGGGAATGCGACTCATAATTTTTTTCCCGGCC
>JAAUPO010000132.1 GCA_012033095.1 Synechococcaceae cyanobacterium RL_1_2
AAACTGTAAATTAGGTCCAAGAACTTTAGGGGTAAGGATTACAACCTATTTCGCTATCATGCTTGTAGGGCAAGGGTTTAAGGTTTTTGTCCTGTAGCTAGACCGTACTCTAAAAATTATCCTAACGACAAAGCAATAATGGAACAAAAAAAGCTGCCATCATTATGTTTAGCTTAGACTTCAGTTATTGTGCTTTGTTGTTTGGAATTTATGGTTATTTACTCAAAAGATGGAGCGTACGATGCAAATTTTGTACTAGTGTTAGCTTGGTTTTATCAAAAATCTCATTTTTCGTAAATTCTAAAATCTTTTAAGATCATTTATTTATTGATTAAATTAATTAAATAGTCTTAAATCCTAATTCTTGTAGATAAAAGTTGCTCCTCTAAAGCTGCAATTCGATTATAAGCAGCAGTTAGTTGAGCCGTTAATCTTGTTATTTGAATATCAGAAGAAACTTGCATACTATATTCAAAATCCTTAGGGTTATGTTTATAACCACTTTCATTCAGAATATCTTTATGCAATAGATTTCCTTCAAAAGTTGGTTCCGCTATAACATTGATGGCGTTAGGCTCTGAATCGCTTACGGGGACTTGATCATGATGACAACTTAAACTATGGACTTCTAGGCTAAGGGCTTCGATCGCCTCATGCAGTACCCCTAACTTGTCATCCAATTTTTTGAGTTGCTGCTGTAGATTATTAGACATAAAAGTAATAATAAAAAGTTATGTTCTTTTATGTTACGACCATTAACAAAATAACTTAGTATTGTTAATGATTACTTTACTTTTGCTTTAACTATGAAAGATATTTGATTAGTAAAATTAGAGCAATGGACTGATAATAGATTGATTAAATTTATAATGACAGTGCCATAAAGTTTTGGAAAATCTTAAAAAAATTAGCGTAAATTTGCGTCAACAAAAATTTTAAAAAAAAATTAAATAGGTATCCCAGTTTGCATCTTGAACGGTTATTTTCCTTGGGTTTTGGTCACCAATTATCTGCGAGGTTATGGCAAAATCAAGGCATTATTGCGGATTAGCGGATTATACGGAATACCTAAAGAACGATGCAAATCTATCTCGATCATAGTGCTACCACCCCTCCAGCTCCAGAAGTAACGGCAACCATGGCCCAGGTAATGACGGAACAATGGGGAAACCCAGCCAGTTTGCACCACTGGGGGAATCGAGCAGCGATGGTTTTAGAAACGGCCCGCTGGCAGGTAGCCCAATTAATTAATGCTCCTAATCCAGATTCCATTGTGTTTACCTCTGGGGGGACGGAAGCGAATAATTTATTGTTAGGGGGTATTGCTCAACAATACGATCAACCCCAACACATCATTATTTCCCAGGTGGAACATGGCGCGATCGCGGAGCCCGCAAAAAATTTAGCCCGTCAAGGTTGGCAAGTGACCTTTTGCCGGTAGATGCCATGGGAAGAGTACAACCGGAGACCTTAGCCCAGGCCTTAAGAAGTAATACGGTATTGGTCTCCATTCTCCATGGCCAGAGTGAAGTAGGTACTCTTCAACCTCTATCGGAATTGGTACCCCTTGCGAAACAAGTAGGGGCTTTATTTCATACTGACGCAGTGCAGACCGTTGGCCGCCTCCCGATCGATGTCACTAGCCTTGGCATTGATGCCCTTTCCCTATCTGGCCATAAATTTTATGGTTGTCAGGGCAGTGGAGCCCTATATGTAAGGGAAGGGATTGAATTACTACCGATTTTGCGGGGGGGGCGGCCAGGAAAACCAACGGCGATCGGGCACCCCAGCATTACCGGTAATTGCTGGGTTAGGCAAAGCAGCGGAGTTAGCCCAACAGTCTTTAGCTTCAGAACCGAGAAGATTAAGTGTGCTGAGGGATGAACTATTTAGGGCGTTGGAGGATTGCCCCCATCTCACGCCCACCGGTTGCTTACACCATCGTTTGCCCCACCACAGTAGTTTTTGCCTCACCAATCTTCCCCCCGGCACTAAGGTCACGGGGAGGGATATTGTCCGGACGATGGATTTAGCGGGCATTGCCATTAGTTCTGGCTCTGCTTGTCACAGTGGGGATTTAAGCCCTAGTGGGGTTTTGCTCGCGATGGGTTACGATGGGCCAACCGCCCTGACCGCCTTGCGTTTAACTTTGGGCCGTAGCACTACCCTCGCAGATATTGAATGGACAGCCATGGTTCTTCAACAGGTTATCAGGCGATCGCTCGCATCACCCCGAAGTAACTTATAACTTAGTGACCGTTTAACCAGGGAAGGATAAAGCTTAAGGATTATCTAGCAATCCTAAATAGCTTGGGGCAATTGAGTACATTGAAAGACAAGTATAGTAAGGCTCTTCATGGTATGAGCTAGTTTAGGACTGCTATAGGAGGATTCTAAGTACTAGGATGAAAGTTGCGCTAAAAAACGGTAAATAGGTCTGAAAGCTTTACGCGGGAAAAAAGCTTTAGGCGGGAAAGATTACAATCGATTTCGCTAGAGTGCTTATGTGGCAAGGGTCTTACCAGGGGACAAAGTGGTTGCTTCCTTTCCCAATTAACCTTATTTGGGATTTCGCGCCACAAAATAATTAAATTCATTTATGGGCAGAATGATTTGACCATCAATTACAAAATTCTGGAAAAAGGTTGATTTTTCGTTTGTGAATTAATTTTGATGCTGGTTTACGTTTTGATTTTTTACAAAATTGATCGCTACAAGTCTTATTCTACAAAGCTTTAATCGTACTTGTACCCTTCTAATGGCAAGGGTTTAGGGTTTTTGTCCTGTAGTTAGAGGAGGATTATAAAAAGTATCAAAACTAGAATCAAGTTGTCCATGCTCCCCCTACGTCCCCTAAGGTTGGGGCAGTTAATCTCGATGGGCTATTACCGGAAATAATCCCGATCTAAATTTTGCTCGTACATTGCTAGCAATTGGGCGATCTCCTGGAGGTGATGGCCCCAAATCGAACGCTGATAAAGCTCCTCTGGGAGGGGCCATTGGTTAAATTGTTCCTGCAGACTCTGGAGTTCAATTTTAGTAAAAATCAAATTTTTCATACTAGGATTGGCGGCGAGGGCTTTTAATTGTTGCTCAACGCGATCGCTTCGTTGTTGCCAATCAGCTTTGAGGGCAGGAGCTAAGGCCTGGGCCTCCTTAGTACCCCAATAAAATGACCACTCTTGGCCCAGGGTGGCAAATTTCATCGCCGCTGCGGTTAAGGGTTGACGATGGGGCAACACCAACGGTTGATCCCCCTGGGTCTGGCTTAAGATTTGTTGTAAATCTGCACTAAAACCATTGGCGGCAAATAACGCATAACCCTGAAAAGAAAACTCCCTAATCATCTCGATTTGATCAAGGTTACTCAAGCCTTGGCCTGGTTTTAGCTGCACAGCCGGAACAATTAAGGTCTCATGAGCTTTTCCCTGTTTTTCCACCAAAGGTTCAACCATGGTAGCTAATTGGGCCGTATTCTCCGCGTAGGTCATGGGCACCAGCCAATCAATATAACCTTCTTCAATCCATTGCTCCCAATCCTGCTGGATACGGGCCACCCGTTCCCAACGGGGATAGGGAAACACCGCAGCAGAAATAGTGAGTTGGGGTTTTAATTTTTTGATCATCCTAGAAGCTTTCCCGACAAATTCAGTGATTTGTTCTGTGCGAAATCCAGTCCATTCTTGCCACAGGGGATCCTCTACGGCTAATGCAGCCGGATCGACGTTGGTCTGTTCCCAAAATTCAACCCGCGATTCAAATCCATACCCGTAGATTGGTTTTGCGCCTAAATTTTGGAAAGGATACCGAATATAATCGAGGTGTAACCCGTCCAGGTTGTAGTTGGTGACAATTTCTTCGATTAGAGCCAATAGGTAGGAGACCGCTTCTGGATTACCGGGGTCTAAAATGCTTTTGGCTAACACTACGGAAATAATTGCCTTGTAAATCAATCATGCCCACTGGGGATGGCGGGATAGGACTGGGCCAAGGTAATCTTCAGGTTTGTCAATAATTAAGTTATGGCGTTGGTGGGCGATCGCGAAAGTCCAGATCCAAGCATGGATCTCCAATTGCCTTTCGTGGCCAAGTTTGATCGCTGTGGCCAAACGATCCCAGTCTTGGGTTTGGGGGTTATTTTCATAGGCCACCTGACTAGGATAAATGGGATAACCCGCATTAATGGTTTCGACAAACACCACATTAATTCCCGCTGTGGCTAGGGAATCAAATAGTTTTGCCATCTCCTGGGGCGATCGCAGGGCGACGAGGGTGCCGCGATCGAGCCAGATGGCCCTAATTTCAGGATTAGTTTGGGGAATGAGGGGGTAATGTTGCCAGAGTTGTTCTTCAATTTCCCGTTTTTTTGCCCATGCTTGGGAATATTGTTCCCCTTGAATCAAGTTAGAAAAAGTTTGAAACGTCCGTTTTGCTTCCCCCACCGCTCGATCGGTTTGCTCCAGCCTCAAACCATGGCGGGCTGCTCCCTGAAACGATAGGGATTGAATCCGATCAATCAATTCAATAACATTCCGTTCCGCCTCACTCGGAAAATATTTGCCCTTGTAGATCGGAGTAATAATTTCGGGGGAAGGGAGGGGGGCAATTCATAAAAATCATCCGCCGCCACTAAATCAACATGTTGAAATGCATACCCTAGGCAAAACAGTCCCGCAATTAAACGTTTATTCATTAATAACAACTGGTTGAAGCGAAGGGACGATTTGACTTGACGATCCGTTGACCCATCACAAGTATATCGGCGGTCATTATATAGCCATAGATCTTAATACTTAAGAGCTTAGATAAGTTTAGATCTTTAATATTGAGTATGTAGATCCTGAAACATGGTCAACGCCATGAAGTCCGAGCCTATAGGTGCATGATCCTCTGTTCTCGGTAATTTTAGTAATTACAGACTTACCCAGACGTTTAAACTTGGCCAATGGGAGCCGCGATATTTGGGGAATTGTTTCAACCAAGGCCCCATAATGGTTGAATTTAGGGGGATTTTTGATTAGATTTAAATTTCAAAATTAAATTTCTTAAATTTTGAAATTTAATTTTGAAAATATAGCGATAGATTAACTTTTATTATTATGCTCGGGTTTCGACTACCCTAGGGATCTAATCTGTAGTCCTAATTTCAATATTTGGAATAAGTCCCATAATTCGATCGGCGATCGCGATTTCTTTTGAGTTTGATCCGATCCCAAAACCGTTTTGTTTAGTATGGGGAAAACAATCTTTATCTCAATTGTTGCTGAGATTAAAAGCTGATTTATAAAGCTCCCCGGCCCCGATGCTGGGGGAGAAATTCCTGAAAATCATTAACAGTCCTCCAAATTAGGGTATTTAGGGGGCAACATGCAAATTCAATTGACTTAATAAACAGCCCCTAATGGCCTTAATAATTTCTTGCTCCTACTAGGCGGATTTGGTCTGACCTCCTAGATTAAAGCCAAAAAAGAGATAGATTTTGCAATCTATCCCTCAGGGTGTATTCAACAAGAATTGCTAAAACAGATAATTCAGATCAACGGATTAGATTATTTAGAAATTACTTGGAAATTACTTGGAAATTACTTCACAATTAGTTTGCCTACCATGCCAGCACCACGGTGGGGGGCACAGAAGAAGGTATAGCTACCAGGAGCTAGATCTGCAGGAACTACGGAAGTATAGTCATCATTGCCAGTATTAAGTAGGCCTTGATGACTTAGGTCTGCAAGGGCAGCATCTTCAAAGACAATATTGTGGGGAAACATTTTGTTGTTGTCCCATTGGATGGTGTCTCCAGGACTTACTTCTACTTCTTTAGGTTGGAAGGCGAGCATGCCGTTATCTGCACCCATTTTGATGGTAACGTTAGCAGCAGCAGCTTGGGGAGCGGAAATAGCTAGGCCTGCGACCACTAAACAAAAAGTAGCGACTACTAATCCTAGTTGTTTAAAAAATTTAGCCATAGTGTTTTTAGTGTTCAGACAGAACAATTAATTAACTTTTAGATATATTTAAGATTTTACCTTACCAGTCGATAAAATCCATGGTTTCGCTCTAGGAAGGAAATCCGTTAAGACGATTAGGAATAGAAATTTTATAAAATCTAAAACTTAAATATCTATGGGTTACCATCCCTAGAAGAATATCCTACAAATTTGGGTAGTCCTATACAAGTAAGGATCAGGAAGATTAAACTCCTTGATCATCAATTATCCTGGGTCTAAATATTCTTACACCTTTAGCACTACCTAAATTTCTATAGTCTTTTTGAATAATTATGGGAAATAAATAGAGCTAAAATCATCCGATAGCGAGAGATAAAAATCCCACACTAAATTCAATTGACTATATTAGTTTTCGAGTTTTAGCCGAAACTTGACAGATAGAAGGCACACAGTTCTCAGGGTTAATTTTTGGTCATCAACTTGGAGGCACGATTGGTCAGTTTGTTAATGATTTGGAATTGATTGCTAATGCATCTGAACCTGATGAATGGATTAACATGGTTGAGTACATCCCGTTCAAGTGAGAGACAAGCACATAACGGTCTAGTTGAGCCGCTACAGTCAATCTTTGGATCTGACCGATAGGTCTTGATAAAGTCGGCTCCAACGTAGTGTTAGACGGCTTTGAGGGATGATGATTAGCGCAAAGGTGGTGTTATACTGAGATAGAGTGCAAGAAATCAAGATCTA
>JAAUPO010000133.1 GCA_012033095.1 Synechococcaceae cyanobacterium RL_1_2
GATCCGGAGGGTACCTTTAGCCGGATCTGCTCCCGCACCTACCCCCCATTGCAATCTTTCAAGCATTGTTAAGGCCATTGATGCCGGATTAACGTTTAAGGAAATGAGCGATCGCTGGAAGATGCCCCAAGGTACATTGACCGCGTTTTGGTATCGCCATAGCCGTGTGGCCTAAAAGATCAAATCCTAATCCCTGAGGTCTGGGGGGTAGTACCCTCCACCTCCAGACATTGCATATAGCAGTCCTAACTAGGCCATAGAATGAAGATCCTTACTAGACTTAGCTTTCAATGTACCCAATGGCCACAAGCTATTTAGGATTAAGGTCTGTCATCATTTAAACCTGAAACTCTTCTTAGCTAAGGATTTTAGTTTAAAACTATACTTTCCAAACCTGGCTCAGAATCAACGTTTTAATGCTAATTGACGACACTCCCTAGTAGTTAGGGTAATAAATTAAATAAAAGTAGATTAAATAAAATTTTTATTATCGGGTTTATTATCGGGCTTCCCATAGGTGGCAATTATGGCGATCGCGATCGAACTTAAATTACTTACATTAAAAGAATCCCCAGTTAAGGTGTAACTAGGGATTCTTGAATTATTTTGCATTTATTACAACCTAAAGGTTATGAACAAGATGCTATGCCGTGTGATTGGTATTAGGAATAAGGAGGCAGTAATTAAATTAATTAACGGGTTACTCGAAAGCTTGATCAAGATCGGTGGATCAAGACATCATGAGGGCAATGCGTAAATTGCATTATCAAGGGAGTTGTTAGGAGTCCATTCCTAAGCACCACTAAATTTATTTAGTATCAATAAAATTTACCTTGAATAATTGCGAGAATTACTAATTAATCACTCTCCCAATGGCGGTTAGGTAACAGGTCTCCAATTTGATCCCTTAGAAGATAATCACATCTTTCTAGTTCGTGCTCGACGCAAAGCCATTCTCGAGCTGGGATAAATTGGCATAGAACGTAAATCGGTTGCTTAATATCAATAATTCCTTGTTCAATCAGATGAAGGACTTCATCTTTGATTTGCTCAATGGAATAAGTAAAACGGGGAAGCGTTTGGACACTATTACTCATGACGATTAACCTAACTGTTGATATTGCTGCTTGAGTTAAGGATCAAAGGGCTCAACTACATTCAGGGATTGAAAACCCTACAGATTAATCTTTGTAGCTTTGCTTTGCTTCTTAACATTTTTAATGATAAGGGGATCTGATTCTTATGAAACTAAATTTTTTCCGTATTATTTTTTACAATTGAGTTTAGGGTTGTGCAAATAAAGCAATTTGCTTGATTAAAATTTGCTGTCATGGGATTTTTAAATGCAAAACTGTGCCCTAAAACCCCTACTTTACAATCGCTGAGGCTAATTAGGGGGGAGCAGGTCTAGTCAATAAGTGTTAAGAATAATCAAGAAAAGCTACAAACTATCAAGTGAACTCTTGTTTCGTTAAGTTTTCATTTCCTGACATTGCAGTAAGGGCTTGTAACGCGATCGCTTGGGCGAGGGGCATTTGGCCATAGCTAAATATGACCGGAATAGTTGAGGGCAACTGGGTTGAGAGGTAAGGGCTACCATAGATCACGATCGCGACAATGGGGTGGTGGGCGTTGAGCTGTTCTAGGGTGTGTATTAGTTCAGAGCTGAGATTAACTTTTCCTTTGAAGGGATTGCCCCGACTAAAAATTTGAATCAAAAAGCGATCGTATTGGTCTGTGGGGAAATGGAGATGGGGTTGTTCGAGGATGAAGGTGGGATAACCCCAACTTTTAGGTATGGTTAGGGCCGGACTTTGATGGGATAAGAAATCTCCGAATAAGAGACGATCCACAATGATGACATTGGCCCCTGGGGCAGCGGTCATGGCAACGGGGCTTGGCAGGGTATTAATCTGACTATGGACAAGAATATTGCGGGATAGCTCGATCGCGGCGGGGGTTTGTAAAAGTTGGTTAAGGGACGGTGGTGTTGAATTAAAAGCTAATTTGGCCTTAGCGGTTTGAATGCGCTGATAACTTTGGTTAATGCGGTCTAGGGAAATAAGATCCTGCTCCACGGCCGTCGCGATCGCGTCAATGGCCACCGTTGGTTCCTGGGGCATTAATAAAATATCTGCGCCCCCCAGGACAGCTTGACGGGCGATGGTGATCGGATCGTATTGGTTCGTCACCCCCCCCATAATCAGGGCATCGGTGACGATTAAGCCATCGTAGTTTAAGGTGTGGCGCAGATAATGACCGCAGGATGGGGATAGGGTGGCGGGCCACTGCTGATCCCACGCCTCGATCAATAAATGGGCAGTCATTACGCTGTCAACCCCGGCCTCAAGCCCAGCGATAAAGGGAATTAGCTCTAGGTTGGTTAAGCGATCGAGGTGATGGGTTAAAGTGGGTAGATCCAAATGGGAATCTAGATCCGTATCCCCATGGCCAGGAAAATGTTTAACGGTGGTGAGGGCGGGGTAAGGGGCAGCACCATTAATAAATGCAGTAATTAATTCTTTAACAATCCTCGGCTCTTCCCCGAAAGCCCGCACATTAATCACCGGATTGCTAGGATTATTATTGATATCCGCTACGGGGGCTAAAATCCAATTAATGCCAATGGCTAAGGCTTCTTGGGCGGTGATTTTGCCGTAATCGTAGGCACAACGTTTCGCTAACGGTAAATCTTGTTTTGCGATCGCCCCCAAAGCCATGGGGGGAGGTAACACCGTTGCCCCAGTAAAACGTTGGCCCACCCCTTCTTCTATATCTGCTGCGATGAGTAGGGGGTTAGGAGCAAGGCGTTGTAATTGTTGGGTGCGGGCCATCACCTCCGAGGCTGTCCCCCCGAGGAGAATTACCCCGCCGATATTCAATTCCCGAAGCCAATAGGTTAATTGCTCTTGGGTCGCTTCCCATTGGGGGTAAGCCCGGCCATGATCAAGGGCTTGGCCGGAAGCCCGCACCACGATCATTTGCCCAATTTTCTGTTTTAAACTGAGTCCATCGCCAGAGCAAGAAGCCATCAAATTATTAGCAAATTATATAGATAGTAAAGAGCAACGCATTATAGCGGACACAAAAATATTAAGAACATGGCTTTTCCCTTTCTAAGAGGGGCAGGACTTACCCAAAAATTTTGATTCTGTCCTGGGAACCATGATGTTTGGGGACTATCGTTAAAGCAAGTTTCCCAAATTTGTGGAACTTAGGGGGCTTGTGCGTAAGTCCTAAGGGATTGAGGGGGATCTTTGTCCGTCAATTTTATGAAAATTGCTGTATTAAATTTCCTCTTCGGATTTAATCGGTAATTTATTCAAAAACTGAATCATTTCATCCCCCACCGCTAGGGAATTATCCTCCACAAATGTAATTTCTGGTACTCGTCGGAGATTCATGCGATGGCCTAGCTCTCGACGCACGAACCCGCTGGAAGATTTCAGTCCTTCCATGGTTTCAGCCCTGGCATCATCGGTACCGTAGATGCTCACGGTGATTTTGGCGTGTTGTAAATCTCCGGATACATCAACCCCTAGAATGCTCACCATGCCTGCACCGACGCGATCGTCTTTAATTTCACTGATCAGCATTTGGCCTACTTCCCGCCTAATAAATGCTGCAACTTTAGAACGGCGACGTATATTAGCCATAATTTTATCCTCATGGGAGCTACTAATTATATTCTATTGCGATTTTGGGATTAGGCCTGACTGGCTGACTATAGGGGGGATAACCCTAACATCGCTTTAAGGGTGAAATATAAGAAGGAAAATAGGCCTAGAAGTACCCCCGCGATCGCCGTAGCCGCGATCGGGTTATTTTTAGCCATAGGTTTTAATTTTTCATATAAAGCGAAAAATATCCCCAGTATAAGGCTGATGAGGTAGCGTGGATAACGGGATACGTTCTGAAAAAAATCACCCATGGTTTTATAGTAATTAGAATTTAGAATTTAGTGATGAGGTTGTAATCGCCTATTGATTATGCCCTTAGCTGAGCCTAAAGATCCAGACCCTACGATGGGAAGTTACACATTTTGATAGTAATTGATCCGGAACATCTCGTTCAAACGGTAAAAACTGACTGGGTAGGGCCCATCATCCTATAATGGCAGCCGTTTAATCAGCGATCGCGGCTAAGTCCCAAGATGTAAAAACTCCCCCATCAATCCCTGGGATGAAGTCTCAAATAATTCATCCCTCATACCGCAACTACATGTGACTTTTTGATGGGGGCTGACGGTGACCATTCCTAAAATAAAGGAGCTTGATCCATGTTAGGCCTAACTTTAACCCTGATCGCGATCGCCGTAATATTGTCATGGCCATTAAACTCATTGGCAAAATCCACCAATTTAATTAAACCCTGATCGAGGTTAGAACGAGAGCTAATCAACGGAGAGAGGTATTCTTCCCAATGCTTTTCCAAAAGATCATTATCCGATAACCCATCGGAACAGATCACAAACAATGTATCCTCATTTAACTCAAGAAAATCAATGGTCGGTTCAATAAACTCATTGTCCCTTGGCCCCAAAGCTTGGGTTAGTTGATAGGCATCTGGCCGGGCATAGGCCACATCCGGTGAAACTCCCCGTTTAATTTCCCGTTGACCCACTTCGTGATCAACCGTAAGTTGTTCAATGCCCCATTTCTTCGTGACCCGATAAATACGACTGTCCCCCACATGGGCAAGGGCCACCTTATTATCTCGAATCAATAACATTACCAAGGTCGTTCCCATGCGACCACTGCCAGTGCGGGAATTATCCACGTTCGTATTATAAATTGCTTCATTGGCCGCAAAAATAGCCTGCTGAATCATTTCCTGTGAGGGTAATTCCTTCCCCTGCCAATGCTCATCAAAATAACGATGGATCTTTTCTGCCGCCATCGCACTAGCGATCTCCCCAGCGGAATGGCCCCCCATACCATCACAGACCAAATAAAGACCTTTAGCTTCAATATTACGACCCAGGGCGTTTTCCCTCGTATTAATCTGGGTAGAAATCGTAAAGTAATCTTCGTTATGATCCCTTTGGGTACCAATATCCGTATAACCAGCATGGGTTAAACTCAATAGCTGCATGGGTAAAACGATCGTTGGCGCATCATCCCCATCACTGGAGAAAAACATTTTGTCTTCATCCGCCGCAAAATCGAAGGGTTTAGGCATTTCCCCCTCATCATCATCAAAATCATTGAGCTGCTCTTCTGGGGGCCCATCGGCTTCCTGCACGATCGCGTCAATCTTACTTCTAACCTGTTCAATGGTAGTCAAGGTACCATCCTTAATCTCTGACAACATTTCAATGATGGGGCCATACTGGGTACGGCCAGATTTAGCAAATAACCTTTCCCAAACTTTCGCTAAGCCCTTAATATCTTGATCCGCTGCCGATAAGTCCATATATAAACGTTCCACACATAGAACCTCATCCTCATCTAAAATTAAATTCTCTTCGAGGGTGAGGGTACGACAATAGCCTAAAGATGACAGTTGCTGCCAAATTTTAGACATTTCATCTAACCAAAATAAAATTTGACCATTGGGTAAACTCTCACTACTCCAAATCTCCTCCAACAAAGACCATTGTTGTCGAGGTTCAATCAGGACAAACTCTTTACTACCCTCTTGCCAAGTATCATGAATATGGGGAATGGTGGGGTTAAAACTTTCTAACTCAATATAGGGAGAAGCCATTTCTGGAATTAAATTAGCCGCAGCTTCTGGATCATCTTCCACCTGTACAAATAATTGATAAAGATTGGTAACCCTCAGCGGATTAGTATCCACCACCAACAACTTATGAATTTGTAGCCCCTGTTCCTTCAGCACAATGGGAGTAAGATCCTCCTCAGAGGGAATAATTCGGTATCGCTGCTCCCCATCTAAATACTCCCCATAGGAAATCTCTTCCCCAAGGCCATGGGCCACGATCGCTGTCCACACAACAGCATTGAAAGCCCCACATTGGGGACAGTTTTCCATCTCATAGGCCATGACTTGACCACAGCTAAAGCAGTTTCTATTCGTCAGGGAAGCTCCACAGCTTTCACAGAATTTATTATTGTCAGAATTGTCTGCTTGGCACTGGGGACAGATTAACATGATAAAGATTTCTTAGTGAATAGGGGCAGGGGACATCGGAAAGATGACTTTCCCACGTACAGTTTAATCCTAAATTTGATAGATGCTTTAGGAATTTAAAACATCATCATAAAATTAACCCTAGGATAAGATCTAACTGCAATTGGATTGGTTAATAAGTAAAAAAAATTATTGTTTTTGCCTAGGGATCAAAATCTATCGAAAAAGTGGGAATCGTAAACCAAAAGGATATTTTTTGTTCAGAACCTTAATGCGATAGGTTGTTAAATTATTATAGGTTTATCATCACTAAAAAACTCTAAAAAATTATCAATACCCTTATTTTCCCTAGAGACCATATTTAGATAGCCCTAGCTTGAGAAATGCAAGATTCCCCCGAAGGAACAAACCCTTATTTTCTCGGGCTAGATGATCATCGAGCATTAGTAATCATGATAATCACAGCCATAACAGCTATACATATTGATCGGTACCTATAGGCAGGGAAAACGCATACTCCCCTTTTTTCGCAATAAGCAAAGTTAAACAAGCTTTTATTGAGAATAAAAATTTTTAAAAAATCGCTGAA
>JAAUPO010000134.1 GCA_012033095.1 Synechococcaceae cyanobacterium RL_1_2
AAAAGATCAACTTTATGACCTAATTTATAGCCTAAGTTTGAATTGCATTGATCAAGCAAGCAACTTAGATGTCATGCAATTTTTGATGGATCTGTCAGTTTCTTTAGGCTAGGCGATCGCCATTATTTAGGGTATTTATGGGCTAATTGATTGTCGTTGTTTAAGGATAAATTCAGCGATCGCTAAGTCCACAGGGGTCGTAATTTTCAGATTGGTTTCTTCCCCCTGCACAATGTTTACTGGTAGGTTGCACCGTTCAAATAAAGCGGCATCATCGGTAACCTCCCAGGCTTCAGTCACACCACGATGATGGCATTGTTTTAATAAAGCCACATCAAAGCCCTGGGGAGTTTGGGCTGCATATAAATAAGCTCGATCGGGGGTATTCGTAATCACTAGTTCCTGATTGACCACCTTGATCGTATCTTTTACGGGCACAGCCACCACCATCCCCTGACACTCATCCATGGCTTGGGAGCAGCGATCGAATAATTCTGGGGTCACTAAACATCTTGCCCCATCATGGATCAAAACGGTTTGGGCTTCAGGGGGCAGAGCTTCTAAGCCATTAAATACCGATTGCTGACGGGTATCACCCCCTTGAATCAACTGTACTGGGGTCGTTAACTCCAAACCATGCAAAATTCCTTCAAAATCAGGAAAATCAAGGGGTTGGCCCATAATGCCGATCCAGGTAATGGTGGGGGCGGCTTCTGCGGCAAGTAACGTCCAAGCCAAAATTGAATGATGTAAAAGGGGCAACAATAACTTATTGCGATCGCTGCCCATGCGTTTACCCACCCCGGCCGCTGGAATAAGAAGATGCATAATTAACCTATAACTAAACCTATAACTAACCTGTAATGTTGTCGTCAGCTTTGAGTAGAAAACCCCCTCAATCTTAAAAGCTCAAACCCTCTTTACACAACCAATCATGGCCAGTTTTACGGGTTAAAAAGCTGATGTAGTCAGTTTTTAACCATGATTGATCTCTTGTCATGCAATTAGCTATGGCCATGAAAACTGTTATGACTGATAACTAATAACTAATAACCGATAACTGATAACTGATAACTGATAACTGACAATTAACCCTGTTTCAAAATAGTCACCGCATAGGCGGCAATGGCTTCTTCTCGACCAACGGGCCCTAATTTTTCATTCGTAGTCGCCTTAATGCTGATCAATTGAGCATCAATATTCAGTACCTCGCCTAATTTACTTTTCATTGCGTCTAAATGGGGTTTCAATTTGGGCTGTTCTGCCACCACCACCGAATCAATATTATTAATGTGCCAACCCGATCGAGGATTAATTGATGGACTTGGGCTAATAAAACCAGACTATCGGCCCCTTTCCAGCGATCGTCAGTGGGGGGAAATGAAATGGCCAATATCCCCTAAATTTAATGCCCCTAGCAGCGCATCCATAATGGCATGGGTTAACACATCCGCATCACTATGGCCTAATAGTCCTAGATGGTGTTCTAATTTTACTCCCCCCAAAATTAAAGGGCGATCGGGGACTAAACGATGGAGGTCATAACCGTTACCAATGCGAATATTCATGGAAAAATGTTGTTTAGTTAATAGCAATTAGTTAATTATTTCATCAAATTTCATCAAAAAAATTATGCCCTTAACCACCTTGGACAACTACCTAATACTAAATTGCCCTGCATACGTCCTTGATCCTTGGGTTAAATCCTTCAGGGAAAACATTGCAAGGTTTTTGTCCTAGTAGTTAACTGTTTAGAATTGAGCTTTAAATATAGCTAGAACTCTAAACATTCATATCCATTCATATCCATGGTAAGAAATATTATTGCTGTCGCGATCGGGGCGATGGGGGGGCGGTTTGCCGTTATTTAGTGGGTTTATATTTAAAGATCTGGTGGGGGCTTTTCCCCTAGGGACATTGTTGGTCAATGTTACTGGTAGCTTTGCGATGGGTTTGTTAATGACTTTGGTGGTGAGTCATGGCGTAAGTCTTTCCCCAACGATGGTGTTAATTATGGCCACTGGTTTTCTCGGTTCCTACACTACTTTTTCGAGCTATGAACTAGACACGATCCAGCTTCTAGAGCAAAATTTAGACCAAACTGCTTTAGTGTATTGGCTGGGTAGTCCGATCGCTGGTTTTATGGCGATTAAACTAGGGATGATCGTCGGCAAATGGGTGGGGTGAGAATTAAGGCCGAGTTTAATTAAGCTTTCCCCTTCGGGTAGTCCTGTATCAGTAAGGAGCCAGTAAGGATCATGAAGTTTGAACCGCGTAAAAATCCTAGGACTTACACACAAGCGCCCTAAATCGCCCAAATTTGGGGGACTTGCTTGAACGATTGTCCCCAAACATCATGGTTCCTAGGATAGAATCGCAATTTTTGCGTAAGTCCTGAATCAATTATCCGAGTTCTACATATCCTTATAGCTTTGGCACTAACGCCTTCCAGGGATCGCCTAACAACTTGGCGATCGGGATTGGTTAGGTTGCTGGCAATTTTTGACGACGTTTGATGAATTTCATCAGGGGTTGTTCTAGCCACACATAACAACCATAACCCACCGCGATCGAGCTAATTACCAACAAAAACACAAAGGAATAACCAAATTTACTCAGGCCCAATTTGCTCAGAACGATGGAAACTGCCACCAGGGTAAAGGGATGGCACAGATATAAAGAATAGGAGGAGTCCCCTATTTTTTGGAGTAATTGCAAGCCCAAATTTGATTGTCTGGGTTTAAAGCTCGGCTCTAATAACACCATTCCTAGAAAAAAGAAAAACCCAGGGATTCCATATTTAATTACCCTGGAATAATCTAAATTGAGGTTATTCACCATCACCATCATCACCACTGCGATTAAAACGGCACAAAGCCCATGGTAATGATTAAATTTTGTCCTTTTATGGAAGTAGAAAATTAAAATACCAAACCCAAATTCTAATAATAAGGGGTTGGTTAAAATCTAGTTGATAGTTTGTACTGGAGGTCAAGTCGAGGCTAAATCCAACAGTAACTAGGGCTGTAATAATCGCGACGGGTAATAGATAGCGATAGGTTGAAGTGATAAATAAACAAGAGGAAAATAAAAAATAAAAGATAAATTCATAACTTAATGTCCACCCATTTTGAATTAAAAATTTATCTTCCGTCGGGAATAGTAAATAGGATGTGAGGATATTGGTATTGCCTCCAGAACTATTTACCCGCTCAGGAGACAATAAAAAGCAATCAGAGCAAGGCTAGTTAGTATCCAGTAAAGGGGCATGATTCTAACAATTCTGGCCTTGATAAAATTGAAGAGGTTAATCTTTTTTTTATCAACGGTGTAGCACATGATATATCCGGAGATAATAAAAAACAGATCGACCCCAGAACCACCAATCTGAAACCAAAATAAGGGGTCATAACTATATTGTTCTCCCTTCCAAGCGGCGTGACCAATGACGACTAGAAGAGCCGCGATCGCTCGCATATATTGCACTGAGTAAAGCATAGTATTGATAGGACTAGAGCCGTTGGATCCTAGCTTAGAAGTAAAATATAAAATATGGTGATTAGCTTAAAATGGTACAACATTAAAAATGTTATCCCTACCGATGGAACCCCAGTTCTAGAGCGGCAAACCAATCGTTGATTAGTCGATGAATTAATATCTTACCTATGGTCTTTTTTGGTAAACAACAATTAAAACAAGCGATCGCCAAAGATCCCTATTATCGTTTTCAAACCTTGGAAGAAATTAAATTTGCTGTGGAGTTAGGCATTACCATTGATGTTAATCGAGCTAGCGTCGATGATTGGCTAAGGTTACCGGGTCTATCGATTCACCAGGCTCGCCAATTAAAAGCCCTCAGCGATCGCGGTTTACAATTTTTATGCCTTGAGGATCTAGCTTCAGCCTTAGATCTGCCCTTACAACGGTTAGCTCCCTTAGGTGCGATTTTGTCCTTTTGTTACTACCCTGCCACTAGTACCGTCACTCCACGTAAAATCAACGCCAATCTTGCTAACCTCGATGATTTGACCACCATTCCCACCATTGATCCCCATTTTGCCCAGGCTATCGTGATCGAAAGGGAGCACCAAGGTAAATTTAACAATTTATTAGATTTTCAAACGCGGTTAAATTTAGGTAGCGATCGGGTGTATCAATTAATGGCTTATCTTTCCTTTGGCTCTTGATAGGTCATTGGATCCCTTGCTGATGCAGGAACGTAGAAGGTATAGCTATCGCCATAAATATAGTTTTTTTGAATAATTACGGGAAAGAAATTGAGCTGAAAGTATTTCACAGTAAGAAACAAATATTCCATACTAAATTAAATTGACTATATTAGGACATTTCTAAGGAGTAAAAAGCTTATATATTCAGGTTTGAAGCATAATCGATCTGTTGCGATCAGATCGGCTATGGCTATAGCTCCTAGCAATTTTTACTAATGAATTTTTAATAAGACTTATGCACAAGCCCCCTAAGAACGTGTTGGAAAAGTATCAAATGTTGTGGAGTCGTTTCCCTAAATTCCCCCAATTTTGGGGACTTTATAATTATTTTTCAGAATTTTTCAGAATTTTTACCCCCAGAATGGAGGGCAAGGGGGGCTTTTCAAACATCCTCTAAACCATGGCAATACTAACTAGAAACGAAATAGCAATATTTATAGTTTTTTGCAAATAGCCCTAGGTTAATTTGATCAGGTTAAATTATTGAATTCCCTCCACCCCCGATGTTCCCTCTCCTATGGTTAAAAACTTTTTCCCTATTCCTAATCTCCAAACCAACCGACGTTATTTACCAGTTATGGTGTTACTGCTCTGGGGTTGGTTGCCCTGTTGGGGGAACGGGACTGCCTTAGCCCAAAGCCGCCAGGGAACCATGACCTATCCCACTGGGATGATGGTTGATGGGGTAACGGCAACCCTAGGGGAAAACCTGAGTATTAATGGTAAAACCCATTTTGCCCCTTGGCTCAGTTGGCAGCAATCAGGCCAAACCAGAATCGCGATCGCGGATGTGAGTGCAGAGCAAGTTTTAGGGCTCAGGTTATTAACGAACCCAGATCCCCACCGGCAGCCGGTCGAATGGTTTGGCCGCAGAGATCTCCCCGTCCTTTACACCGATCACCAGCGATACATTGACATTACGGAAGTGTTGAAAGAGTTTGCATGGACTTTTAGCCAGGACAGCGGTGGCAAAGGGGTTATTACTAAACCAGTTGCGGAGATCCATGGTGTGGATTTTTTAGATCGGGGGGATGGTTATCGTCGGTTGGTATTAGCACTAGATGCTCCCACTTCTTTTCAACTTAGCAACAATGGCAAAGAAGCGATCCTGATGGTGGATGGGGCGATCGCGGCTTCTCCTAACGTGGATTCTCTGAGCAACGAGGGTAAACAACCGGTTATGCCCATGGCCAAAGGGGTAACCTTACTCAATCAAAATCGGTTTCAATTTTCCGTGCAGCCCAATGATCAGGTGAGTATCTATACCCTCGATCGCAGTCATGAAATCATGGTGGATATTGGGCCCAATGTTTTAGGACAGCGCACCATTTCCTGGGATAACGGTTTGCAATGGCAACAACAACTCCTCACCCCTAACGCCCCGGAACCGGTGGCCTTAAATATCGTTAAAATCCCGAACCAACCCGATCGCTTTCAGTTGGAGCCGCGCCTTAATCACCTCAACCACCAAACCGTATTAAATACTTTTCGTGGTACTGACGCGATCGCGGGCATTAATGCCGGGTTTTTTAACCGCGATCGTCAATTAGGCCTAGGGGCAATGAAAACCGATGGTCAATGGCGATCGGGCCCGATCCTTCACCGTGGGGTGGTGGGATGGAATGATCAGTTAAATCTCACCATGGACAATCTTTACTTTCAGGAACAGGTTAATGGTTTACCCGTTTCCTTGTTAAATACAGCCTATGTTCAATCGGGTATGGCCCGTTATGATCCCCTATGGGGGGCAACCTATACCCCGCTATTAGATTATGAAGTAATAGCGGTGGTTGACCAGGGGCAAGTTATGGCAACGATCGCCACTGATCCTACCAATAAACCAGCCATTCCCATTCCGATAAATGGCTACGTTCTCGCAATTCGTGGCGACGAGCGTGGGTCCCTGGCCCAACAGTTTCCCGTGGGCACAACCGTAAATTTAGCTCCCTATCAAGACGGTTTAGACGCTTACCCCAATGTGATTGGTGCTGGGCCCTTATTAGTGAATAACAACCGGATTGTGGTTAATGCCGAAGCCGAGGGGTTCAGCCCTGGTTTTGTTCGGCAGAAAGCTAGTCGTAGCGCGATCGGGGTCAATGAGCAGGGGGAAATTTTGCTAGTGGCAGCCCATGGAAGAGTCAGCCTCGATCGCATGGCCCAAATTATGGTTGAGTTAGGGGCGGTTAATGCCCTCAATTTAGATGGTGGTAGTTCCACTGGGTTATACCTAGGAGGCCAATTGATCGATCGCTCCCCCGTCACTGGAGCCAGGGTTAATAACGCGATCGGTCTTTTTCCTGCAAAACCATCGCAAAGGAACTGATCCCAAATCCGCCCAGCAGAATCAGGAAATTGTTGAAACCATTAATTTGGGTCTGTGCTGTTGGGTAACCATTGATCGACTGGATCGGCTGAGCGGCGACAATTTTTTCAACAGGACTTACACAAAA
>JAAUPO010000135.1 GCA_012033095.1 Synechococcaceae cyanobacterium RL_1_2
ACGGGGTGCAGTCGGTGGTGGCGATGGGCTATTCGGTGTTGGTGAAGCGATCGGAAATGCGTGTTTGGGGAGTTTTAGTACCCGATTTGGTGCGGGGGAAGGGGATTGGGGCGGCGTTGGATAATGCGCGGCGGCAGTTGATGTTGAATCCGGAGCGGGGGGAGCGGCAACGGGGCCAGGAGCGGGTTGTGCTGCGGTTGGAGGATTGGTTTGTGCCGACGTTGTATCAGTCGGGGAGTGATTTGGGGATGGTGGTCGTTGGTGGCGAGACTGGGCGATCCCCCTAGCCCCCTTGATAAGGGGGGAACCGGAAGCCCCTCGCCCCCAATTCTGGGGGACCGGAGAAGAGGAAGCGACAACGGGTTCGGATGGTTCGGAAGTCCCCTTATCAAGGGGGATTTAGGGGGATCCCGATCTAGGGGGGAACAATTAGAAATGATTGACCTAGGAGATGCTGGGGAATTAGATGGGTTGATCCAGACCTTCCGGGAACTGGCTGCCCGTGGGGTCGATCGTTTAGGCTTTGACTTTAACGAAGAACCAGAGCAACCAGATAATTCCCTCACCCTCACCCAACAGCTCTACCAAAAACTAATCCAACCCATCCAAGGCTATCTCACCACCGAAAACCTGATCCTCGCCACCGACGGAACCCTCAACCTATTACCTTTTAGTGGGCTGATGGACGATCAAGGCCAACTCTTCGGCCAACGGCACACCATCCGCTACCTCAACAGCGGCCGGGAACTTTTGCGGGAAGATCTCCATAGTAAACGTAGTAGCTCTGCGCCTCTGATCCTCGCCGACCCAGACTATAACCTCGACGGCACAACCCCCACCGCCACTGATCCCAAACTCCTGGCCAAACTAGGCCTCGCTACCCTCGATAACGACAAACCCTTTAGCCGTGCGGCGGGAACCGATTACCTTGGGACAGCCCTGGGCAAAAAACTTCGGGTTGCTCCCTACCTACGGGAAAATGCCCTGGTGAGCCACCTCAAAAATAATCCCTCCCCCAAGGTGCTAGTGTTGGCAACCCACGGTTTCCATGAAGAACTACCCACCGCCGATGATTACCAACAATTAATCATTAATTTACTGCTTTGTCCCCAAGGACAAGAATTAGAAATCCTACAACGGAACAGTAATTTATGTCAGTCACCCCTTCTTAAGGCTGCCCAAAATATTCAACAACAACTAGATCGCAATTCTGAATACAAAAAACTTGCCAACTTTCTCCGTGATTTCACTCCAGTTTTGACGGAAATTGTGCAAAATATTGAGCAAAACACCCACACCGATCAAACCCGCCAAATCTTCCAAAATGAAGACCCCATGAGCCGATCGGGGTGGCCCTCGCCGGAGCTAATGCCTGGTTTAAAGGGAAAAACCTCCCCTCAGAAGCCGGTAACGGATTATTACTCGCCCAAGACGTGGTAAGCCTCGATCTGTGGAATACGGATCTAGTTGTGCTTTCCGCCTGCCAAACCGGAATGGGAGATATTAAAGCAGGGGAAGGGGTATTTGGATTGCGCCGTGCCTTTACGATCGCGGGAGCCAAAAACCGTGATTATGAGCCTGTGGAGTGTGCCCGCCCGGGCCACGGCCCTGTTGATGGATTGCCTCTTCGATGAAGTAGCCCAACAATCCACCAAAGATTACGCGATCGCCCTCAACACCGCCCAAGATTATGTAAAGAACGCCACCATCACCGAGTTACAACAAACCGCGATCGGGCAAGATATTCTTACCGAACTTGGGGCGTTAAATTTGCTCAATGGCGATGAGCAACAACAACCCCTGAGCCATCTTTATTACTGGGCTGCTTGGATTTGTCAGGGGGGTTAGGTTTTAAATACCAAGGTTAGGTTATGGGATAGATGGGGTGGGAATTTTTTTGCCGGTGAGTACTTCCCGTACCTCTAGCATGGCGGTGTAGGTGGGCACAATGTAGAGGGTTTGGTCGATCGCGGTATGGACTAGGGCTTGATCGATCGCGGTGGCCAAATCCGGTTCAGCAATAATGGGTAAATCAGGGTTATCCCCTTGGCTATATTGGAGGCGTAGGGCCATATCATAGAGACGATCGCCGGTGACCACTAATTTAAAACCCGCCGCCACGATCGCTTCGGTATCCACATCCCAAATCCAAGAAACATCCGTACCATCGGCAATGCGATCATTGAGGCATAGTAACACCGTACTGGGGCCTTGATCCCGATGTAACCCCGCGATCGCTCGGATGGTTTCGTTCATCCCCACCGGATTTTTGGAGAGTAAAATACGAACTTTGTTTCCTTCAATCACCAATTGTTCCGCCCGACCAAAGGCGCTTGGAAGGTATTAATACTTAGTTTAATGGTTTCGCGATCGATGCCCATGGCCAGGGCTGCGAGGCTTGCGGCTAAGGTATTGTATTTGTTATAGACCCCAATCAAAATTTGGGGCCATTCTTTACTTTCAATGCTCAAACCGGAGCGGTCAAAATCACAGCTAGGACAATGGAAATCCCCCAGGTGAGAGAGGTACACCCCATCATAAACTAAGCGATCGCCGCAGCTAGGGCAGTAAATGGAATCCACCGCATGGGGTAGTTCCGGCAAAAATAAATCCGGTTCATTCAGCCCAAAAAACAACACTTGTTGGTCTAATTTCTGTAAATTTTGACCGAGGAAACAAAGGCTCGGATCATCGGCGGCGGTAACGATCACCGTGTCTGGGGGCAATTTGCCGATGGCCACTTGCCATTTGCGGCTAATGGTATCCACTTCCCCGTAGCGATCGAGTTGATCCCGAAATAAATTTAAAATGATGATGTATTGGGGGGTGCAATCCTTGAGGAGCAGGGGCAATATATTTTCATCCACTTCCAAGATGGAATAATCTGCCTGTAATCGACCCCAGGCGTTGGTATGTTCAATTAGGGCTGTCGTTAAACCATTGATTAGGTTCGCCCCTGTCCCGTTATGGGCCACTTGAAACCCACCCTTTTCCAAAATTTTCTTTAGCAATAAAGAAGTGGTGGTTTTGCCATTTGTGCCCACCACCAAAATTACCCCCTGGCGAGCTTGCTCAAACAACAACGGTAACGCCGGCGGGCAAATTTTTCGAGCGATCGCACCCGGCATAACGCTGGCCGCCCCTAAGCCCAAACGACGTACGACGCTAGTGATAACCTTCGCAACAACAACGGCAACGGTAAGGAGCAAATTCATGGAAGTTAGGGCGAGAAGATGGATAATTACAACAAATGCTAGGCTCAAGCTGAGAATTTAGGACTCCATCGAGCCAAAATCTTGCTCCAGCTTGACCTTTAGAATATCGGATTGGGGGCATTTTGCTATAGATTTTCTTGGGGATAACCATACCGCCGACAAAATGTTTTCACCGTGGCGAGGTTATTCGTAACCTGGGGATAATTAACGGTGGGGCGATCGATCACCATTAATTGCACTCCCAACGCTGCAGCTAGTTGTTGCTTCATCTGTTCTCCCCCCGCCTCACCGCTCGCTTTGGTAATAACTGTAGTGATCCGCCATTGTTGCCAGAGGGCTTGTTCGAGGTCATGGCTTATGGGGGGCCGGAGGGCGATGAGCTGGGCCCCATCAAATCCCGCAGCGATCGCTTGGGCCAAGGATTGGGGATGGGGCAAAATCCGTGCAAACCATGCCACTTCGCTATGGTAGGGAGCAAAGCGATGCAATTGTTGGCAGCCAATGGTGAGCAAGACCCGTTGCCCTCGGAGTTGATTGAAATAGGGTTCCGTAAATAAATCATCCCAACCAGGAACTCGACACCCCCGCTCCCCATAATCAATGGTCGATCGCTCAAACCGTAGATAGGGCAAACCTAACGCGATCGCGGAGGTAGAAACATTAACGGCAAAGGGATGGGAGGCATCAATAATGGCCGTAATGCCCTGCTCCGTCACAAAGGCTTGCATCTGGGTAAAATCCATGGCTCCCTGGTGAATTTCCAACGGAGGGCCCTGGGGATACAATTTTTGGGCTGAAGCCGTGGTAACGGAAACGATGGCAGACCAACCATAGCCACGGATCAACTCCGCGATCGCCACACTTTCCGATGTGCCCCCAATTAACCACAATTTCACAATAATTTCACGATAATTTCACAATTATCAGGACAACTTGTAATGGTTAACGACGGGAGCCATTAAGGGCCTTTTGAAAATTTTTGCGGTAGGACTTATTTGCCACCAACAAGACTGGCCATAATAAAGTCATGGTTAATTTAGTGGGGAAACTTTGATCAAAATTGGTACGGCGAAAGCCGCTCCACACTTTAGAGCCGACCCAGCCATAAACGCCAGCTAAGATCAAAATAATTAAGTAGGGCATAGCGTTGTTATGTTTATTATGTTTGTGATCTTTATCGAAGTTTGTAACGTTATTTTTCTATCCTAACCTGTGTTTGAGGTAACGTACCAAAGGTAAAACCCTAGGGGCAAATTTCAGGATTGTGGCCCTGGACTTTACAATGGGGATTGTGTTGATAGTGATGGCCCCATTATTTCCCTGGGAACAATCCTTACTTACCTTTGATCTCTCCTATCTTTGAATGCAGAAAATTTTAGTAACTGGAGCAGCCGGCTTCATTGGTTTTCATTTGGCTCGATTGTTATTGGGCCAACATCAACAGGTAGTAGGGTTAGATAATCTTAATCAGTACTATGACGTTTCCCTCAAACAAGCACGGTTAAGTTTACTTAAACAATATCCAAATTTTTCCTTTCACTATGGGGATGTGATCGATCGCGACGGGATGGCCCAGCTTTTGCAACGGAAAAATTTGATGTGGTGGTACATTTAGCTGCCCAAGCCGGAGTACGTTATTCCCTAGAAAATCCCCATGTGTACGTGGATAGTAACGTGGTGGGATTTTTAAATATATTGGAGGGGTGTCGTCAGTATCCCGTTAAGCATTTAGTTTTTGCCTCCTCCAGTTCTGTCTATGGCATGAATGAAACCATTCCTTTTTCCGTAGGCGATCGGGTTGATCATCCGGTGAGTTTGTACGCTGCCACTAAGCGAGCTAATGAGTTGATGGCCCATACCTATAGCCATTTGTACAAAATTCCGATGACCGGCCTGCGTTTTTTTACCGTCTATGGGCCCTGGGGACGGCCGGATATGGCTTTATTTTTATTTACTAAAGCGATCCTGGCTGGGGAGCCGATCAACGTATTTAACCATGGCAAAATGCAACGGGATTTTACCTACGTCGATGACATTGTGGCTGGGATCGCACAAGTGGTAGAACATGTGCCTTCGGGGCCATTGCCCTACCGACTGTATAACATTGGTAATCACCAACCGATTGAGTTATTAACGTTAATTGAAGTGTTGGAAGATTGCTTAGGCCAAAAAGCTCATAAGGAAATGCTCCCTATGCAACCGGGGGATGTGCTGACCACCTACGCGAACGTGGATGATTTAATTAGGGATGTAGGTTTTAGTCCGAATACCCCGATCGAGGTAGGAGTTAAACGCTTTGTTGATTGGTATCAGGATTTCTATGGCGATAAAATTTAGTGTAGCCCTATAAAGGTAAGGAATAAGAATTTAATAACATCTAAAACTTAAATATTGATGGGTTACGCTCCCTTGAGGGATACCCTACAAATTTCTAAGTTATTTAATTCACGATCCTAAGGATCATCTAGGTTAAACCGGTTGATAATAAATTATCTCAAATCTAAATATCCTTACAGCTTCGGCACTCCCTAGGATGGCTGTAGTTGGGAAAGGGCGGCTTGATATTGTAGATCGTCGGCAGTACCAATTTGTTTGAACGTAATGGGTGCTTGATCAACTTGGATATCAGGGGCAATACCTAATTTATTAATGTTATGGTGATCGGGGGTTTCGTATTGGGCAATGGTGACGGCTAACCCAGCACCATTACGGAGTTCAAACAGGGATTGGATTAAGCCTTTGCCAAAGGTGGTATCTCCAATTAACGTGGCACGATCGTTATCCTGTAAAGCTCCAGCTAAAATTTCCGATGCGCTAGCAGTGCCTTTATTCACTAATAGTACTAACGGAGCGTGGGTCATCATGGTGCTTTCGGCCTCAAAACTATCTAGGGTACCTTGACGATCGACGGTATAAACAACGGTGCTAGGATTATCGAGCCAAATACGGGCAATTTCGATCCCAGCTTGCAGGAGACCACCAGGATTATTTCTGAGGTCTAAAATGTAACCCTTTGCGCCTTCTGCTTCTAAAGTTTCGATCGCTCTAACCATTTCACCGTAGGCACTGGCACTGAATTGGCTTAATTTGAGGTAGCCCACCGGGAAATTTTTGATTTGGTCATCTAATCGATAGGTGAGGGCACTCAATTCGATGCGATCGCGGGTAAGGGTAACATCCCTTAAGGTTTCCCCTGGGGTTTGAATGGAGAGGATCACTTTAGTCCCAATAGCTCCCCGCATTTTAGCGGCGGCTTCATCCAAACTTAAATCCTCCGTCGCGATCCCATCGATCGCCATAATTTGATCGAGGGGAATAATGCCCGCATTTTCCGCAGGGGAACCGGCTAAAGGAGCTACTACTTCTAAAATGCCATTGTCGGGGTTGATATTAATCTGTAGGCCGACACCGGACAGTTCTCCGGAAGTATTGATCTTTG
>JAAUPO010000136.1 GCA_012033095.1 Synechococcaceae cyanobacterium RL_1_2
CTGATTGATCATGCCCCCCGGCCCCCATGTTGGGGAATGCCCCCCTGGCCCCCATGTTGGGGGAGAAATTGGGGAGAAATTTTTGAAAAGTCATTTTTGATTGGTCTAAGTACTTAAAAATTTACGCCTCGTTACATAGATCTAAGGTCTGGTCAACCCCTCCGTTATGATATGGGTAGGGAGAATCTGGATACTAAATCACAAAATTTTGTGATCTGATGCGAATCTTGACCTCAGGTAATCTCGCGATCGGCTGCAAACATAATTATCTACAATTTATCTATCTATGATTTGTTTGATCGATATTAATTACAGCATTAATTACAGCTTAATTATTTGTCGCGATCGCTATTCCCGATCATTTAATTACCAATTAACCAATTACTCTTACTAAGACTATTCCCATCCTGATGGGCTGATAGTTATTGATCGCCGATGCCATCGGGTTTTATAAACTTATATTCAAAACTAAATTAACTAAATTAACAGGAGATAGCCCCCTATTCCCTTAATCGCTTGAATAGTTTGCTCGGTGGGGCTACAGCCATAGGATTAATCGCGATCGAGTCCACCATTTACATCACCAGAACTCCATCATCCTTAAGTTTTGCGATCGATCCTAGCTCTACTACCAGTCATTGTTGGTCTTTACTAAACCCTTTCCCTATAGATTCAACGAATTTATACTATGGCGAATGAATCCCTTGCTTGCACACCTGAATTGAATGATAGTGAATGCTTACATGTTCTGTTAGTGGAAGCATCCCAAGTTCAAGGTAACCTTCTTCAGGAACTATTAACCAACAAAAATGATTATGGTATTCATCTTAATTTAACTTGGGTTCTCACCTTAGCCGATGGGTTAACTGCCATTGAAGCCCATGAATTTGATGTGGTGTTATTGGATCTAGATTTATTAGATGGCAAAGATGGTGAAGTGATTAGGACGATCAAAATCTATGATCCTAATGCCACCATCATTATTTTAACCAACACCCATGAAGATAGTCTTAATGGGTCTTTAGAATATTTACGGGAAGGGGCCCAAGATTACTTGGTGAAATCCCATTTGTTTGGGGAAGCTCCTAACAATCAAGAAATGATCTTTCGCTCAATTAATTATGCGTTAGAAAGAAATTATTTATTGCAACAATTGCAAAAAGAATATGAACAAACTAACGCAATTTTACAAGCAATTAATGATACGGTGGTGGTCTGCGATCGCGATAATGTTTGTACCATTCTGCAAAATCAAAATGATAATTACTGTACCCTGATTTTCCATTATTTAATGCAGGTAATTTCACAAGATAATTTAACCAACGCGATCGAAGAAGTGATTGGTACTAATCAAAAAAAATCCTCTTTTGGGACTACGCGATCGGCCAGAAAAAACATTATTTTGCCCTCAATATTAGTCCGTTCAATGATCATCAAGTTATTTTATTGAATAACGATATTACCGAAATTAAAAAAGCTGAAATTATTATTAATCAAGAAAAACAAAAGTTACAAGCGGAGTTGGAAGAGCAGGCCTGGGAACAAAAGTTAACGAAAGAATCCTTGCAAAGGGAAAGGAATATTATCAGTAATATTTTTGCGACCACTTCTAGTATTTTTATCCTCACCGATCACCATGGGCGCATTGTGCGGTTAAACCAGGGGGCCACCAAAATCACGGGCTATGAATTTAATGAACTTTTTGGGAAATATTTCTGGGAGGTGTTTGCCCACCCAGAAGATCAAGACCAGTTTAAGGCTGTATTTGATGGCATTAGAGATAGTCTAGAGGATTGGCATGGGGAACATCCCTGGATGCTCAAAAATCAAACTACTAAATTTATTGCTTGGAGTAACAGCGTCGTGGAGTCCGGGGGGGAAATAGCTTACTTTATTTGTAATGGGGTAGATGTTTCTATGCACCAAGCGATCGAGGATGAATTAAAGGCCTCGATCGCCCAAAAGAAGAAATAACTAAACTCAAATCCCATTTTATTCGGGTAACTTCCCATGAATTTAGAACCCCATTGACGACGATTTTAGGATCGGTGGAAATTATTCGCTCCTATCGGGATTTAATTACCCCAGAAGAATACGACCAATATTTAGATCAAATTTCCAATACAACCCACCATTTAACGACAATGTTGGATGAGATTAATATTTTGGAATCCACGGAAAGCGAAGAGTTAGGAAAAAATATTGATCAATTTGATCTGGTTTATTTTTTACAGGATATTTGCAAAACCTATAGCCATGCTACCTTGCCCCCCCGTATCCTTAATTTTGTTTGCGATCGGGAAAGCTTAATTGTGAATATGAGTCCGACCTTACTTAAAAATATTTTAAATAACCTGTTGAGCAATGCCCTTAAATATTCTCCAGATAATGCGGCGGTGAATTTGGAATTGATTACCCTTGAGGAAGAAGTGATCATGAAGGTAACAGACCATGGCATTGGCATCCCTAAACAGGATCAAGAAAATCTGTTTCAATTTTTCCGTCGGGGAAGTAACACGAGTACTTTTGAGGGAACAGGTTTAGGTTTAATGATTGTGAAAAAGCGGTGATGATGCACCACGGTACCATCGATTTTGTGACGGAAGAGGGGATCGGCACGACTTTTATTGTGACCTTACCGATCGTGTTAGAATCCCACCCGATCGTCCGTATCATTAGCTAATTAGATAATTAGATAATTAATATAGGACTTACGCCTAAGCCCCCAAAATCCACAAAATTGGGGGACTTGCTTGAACGATTGTCCCCAAATATCATGGTTTCTAGGACAGAATCGAAATTTAATATTTAATTTGTGCGTAAGTCCTGATTAGTGAAGGTTTAGGGACTAAAAGCACCAGTTAGGGAAGGTAAAGGAGACCGGGTGGGTTGGAGTTGGAGGTTATTGTCCTTTCATGCCCCCTAAATCCATGATGAACGGTGTGGTGGATTCACTGCCGGTATTTAAAATCATCGGCATTTGGCTGCCACCTTTTTCCCAAGCTTCAATAAAGCGTTGTTGATTTTCTAATTCTTGCCGTCGCAACGATAATTCTCCCCCTTGAATCTGTAAGGCTTCCGCTAGTAATCGTTGGGATTTGGCCTGCCCCTCCGCTTTTGCCACTTCCGCTTCGGCTAATTTTTGGGCTTCCTGCAAACGATAGGAGGCTTCCTGGGCTTTTTGTTGGGCCACTTCTTTTTGTTCTAGGGCGGCAATTACACCGTCGGCAAAATCTAAATCCTGTACCTGCACTCGCTTCGGGGAAATTTCTGGATATTCTTCTAACGCTGAGAAAACTGATTCGCCGATTTCATTATCAATTTTTTCCCGTTCCGCGATCGTTTTTTGTAGATTACGGCGCACCAGTACGCTTTTAGCTTCGGTTTTAACGATATTGCTCAAAAAGTTATCTTGAAATTATTGATGCTTTTATAGTTGATATAAAAATCAACCACTTCGCTGGGTTTGAGGGAATAGGTTAATTGGGTATCAAGGAAAATATTGTTACCTTCACTGGAGCTACCATCTAAATTTTCTAGCACTAGGGATTGTTGGGCGATGCTCAGGGTTTTAACTTTGGTGATGAAGGGTAATTTAAGATGAAACCCTTGATCTAAATAGTTGCGGTGGGTTTTGCCTAGGGTGATTTTAACCCCCACTTCCCCTGGTTCAACGATCGCAAAACTTTGAAAACCCAAAATCAGTAACCCGATCGCGGCAACCCCGATGCCATAAAAGGTGGTTATTTTTTTAAGATCCAATGTTTTCATGGTGTTCAAGCTAACCTATGGAGACGATAACTTTATCTTTCCCTTAATTTAGCCCTAATCAATATTTTCTTTGACAAAGTTCACAAACCGAACCCCAAGCCAATTTACTCCCTAAAGCCTCCAAGTTGGACGGATCTGTATCCATATCCCCTAAGGAAAAAGTCCCCTGAATCCAAGAGGACTCTAACTGTTAATGGTGGGTAGGATCTTAAGGGTTTAAATTTTAAAACGTGTTTGAAAAGTATCAAATGTTGTGGAGTCGCCCCCTAAATCCCTCAATTTGGGGGACTTCATTGGTTAAAATCTAGGTGATTTCCCCTGGAATGGTGGGCAAGGGTTGCTTTTTAAACATCCTTTTAGCGATCGCAGTAGGCACTAGGATCTTGGGCTGTACTAAAATCAATCATTTGGATGTTAAAGGGATTGCTTTCTAAGGAATCAGAGACAATATCCACATACTTTGTTTCCGCATCACTATTGGTGGAGCTAGCAACCTTAGTCCATTGGCCATCCTTAAAGGAATACATTGCCGCTAAGTCCTGATTGTCGGGGACAAATTTTTTTGATCTTAAATCCGTTGACGGTATAACTAATGATATTGCCGTCGTGGCCCCCTAGCTTACCTCGCACTTGAACAAAGTTTTTCGCCACATTACGATGAATGACTTGGAAGGTTCTGTCAGTGACGATCGCGTAATGTTGGGGCTGATTTAACACACGGCATTTAGTTTGGAGTTGGTGGCCGGTTTTGCCTTGGGCACTAGCTAAGCCAGCCCAAGATAGAGTTCCTAAGGTGGTAATAGCGATCAGATTTTTAATTACTCGATTCATGGGGGTTGCTCGACATTTGAGAAATTTCACCATTTTCACCATAAAGTATAAATTCTTTGCCCCAATTTGGGGTCAATTGTTTTTCGGGGTGATGGCTACAGCTCAATTCTGAGGCCCATCGCCTAAGAATTGAACTTTTGATTAATTTGATTAAATTGTCATGATCCCTAAGAATGGGTTTGAAAAGCCCCCCTTGCCCCCCAGTCTGGGGAAATCACCTAGATTTTAACCAATAAAGTTCGCCAAATTGGGGGATTTAGGGGGGCGACTCCACAACATTTGATACTTTTCAAACACGTTCTAAGCTCAGTTTCTCGCTTTAGGGCTTGATAGTATAATTGTCTGCTGTTGTCCCCGCCCCGAAGGAGTTATTACGATGGCGATCGCGTTGATTAGTGTGTCCGATAAAACTGGCATTGTGGAATTTGCCCAAGCCCTAGTGGAAAAGTTTGGTTTTACGATTATTAGTAGTGGGGGCACCGCAAAATCTTTACAGGCAGCGGGGATTCCAGTTACCAAGGTGGGGGACTACACCCGATCGCCAGAAATTTTGGGGGACGGGTCAAAACCTTACACCCAAGAATCCATGGTGGCATTTTGGCCCGACCGGATCAGGCCAGCGATCGTGAGGATCTGACTGCCAATGACATTAACCCCATTGATCTCGTCGTAGTTAATCTTTATCCCTTTGAAGCAACGGTGGCTAAAGCTGGGGTTACCATGGCGGAAGCGATCGAAAATATTGATATTGGTGGGCCCACCATGTTGCGGGCGGCAGCGAAGAATTTTAACTATGTCACCGTTATTACTAATCCCCAAAACTATGATCGCTGTCTGACGGAATTAGAAGCCCATAACGGCACTACGACCCTAGAATTTAGACAAGCGATGGCCCTAGAAACCTTTGCCCTCACCAATAGTTACGATCAAGCCATCACCAACTATCTATCGGCACATACCGAGCAGGCCCCAGACCGATTTGGTTTATCGGGTACAGCGGTGGCCACCCTGCGTTACGGGGAAAATCCCCACCAACAGGCCACCTGGTATCAAACTGGTACCCAGGATCAGGGCTGGGCTGGGGCCACTCAATTACAGGGCAAGGAATTAAGTTATAACAATTTAGTCGATTTAGAAGCCGCCCGGGCCATCATTGCGGAGTTCCCTGCTGATCGGCCTGCGGCTGCGGTGTTAAAGCATACTAATCCCTGCGGTGCCGCGATCGCCGATGATTTGGCCACCGCCTATGAAAAAGCGTTTAATGCTGATGCCGTTTCTGCTTTTGGGGGGATTGTGGCCCTCAATCGCCCCATCGATGAAGCCACCGCCCAGGCCCTCACCACCACCTTTTTAGAATGTGTGGTTGCGCCAGGATGTGACCCAACAGCCCAAGCTATCCTAGCCAAGAAAAAAAATCTGCGGATCTTAACTTTAACTGATTTAAAAGCAGGGCCTCTCTATACTGTGAAAGCGATCGCGGGGGGATTTCTCACCCAAAAACGGGACACCGCCATGGAACTACCCGCAGACTGGGATATTGTTACCGAAAAACAACCCACCCCCGAACAAATGGCCGAACTTCTCTTTGCGTGGCGAGTGGTTAAACATGTTAAATCTAACGCGATCGCAGTCACCAAAAACCTAGTTACCCTTGGGATTGGGGCCGGTCAAATGAACCGGGTTGGAGCCGCAGCGATCGCCCTTAACCAAGCAGGAGCTGAAGCCCAAAACGCCTTTTTAGCAAGTGATGCCTTTTCCCCTTTGATGACTCCGTGCGCACAGCCGCCGCCGCTGGCATTATTGGCATTGTGCAACCTGGGGGATCGATCCGAGATCAAGACTCGATCGCCGCAGCCAATGAACTCGGTCTGATCATGGCCTTTACTGGGGTTAGACATTTTCTCCATTAAACCCAAGGCTAAGAACGTGTTTGAAAAGTATCAAATGTTGTGGAGTCGCCCCCTAAATCCCCCAATTTGGCGAACTTTATTGCTTAAAATTTAGGTAATTTACCCCAGACTCAGGGAAAACGCATACTCCCCTTTTTTTC
>JAAUPO010000137.1 GCA_012033095.1 Synechococcaceae cyanobacterium RL_1_2
ACCTCATTAAAAATTCGGCTAAAGGATTGGCTCCATAGATTAGTCGAGATAAATAAATCTTGATAATGGATCCATTGGGCTCCATACCAAGCCCAGAGGGGTAAACTCCCTAGAATAAATCCCAATAGACCATAGAAGGATAGTAATAGGCGAGGGGTATCCCACAACAGAAAGGCAAACGCGATCGCTCCCCACAACCCAGCCATCATGATGCCCTTAGTTAGACCAACCAAAGCTATGCTCAAACCCACCACCAAAGACCAACGGAGATCGCGACGGCAACGCAGTACTGCCCAAAGAGTCATAATGCCAAAACAAAGCACGGGCCCATCTAGCATCGCTAGGCGGCCATGGCGCACCACCGGTAACATGGTGAGATAGGTCAGGGCTGTTAGCAAAGCCGGTAATCTTAAACTAAATAATTCCCTAGCTAAACCGTAGAGCACCGGTACCGATAAAGCCGTTAAAAAAGCTCCTGGAATTCTAGCCGCAAACTCATTCACGCCCCAGAGTCGAAATGCCTCAGCAATGAGATTATGCATGAGGGGCGGTTTATTCAAATAGGGTTCACCGTTGAGGGACGGAAATAACCAATGGAGAGCCTCAGGGGAGTGGCGACTAATTTCCTTTGCGACCTGGGCAACGGTGGCTTCGTCCCAATCCCGCAGGGGCATATCCCCTAAATTGAAACAATATAAACACAGTGCCGCAAAAGTTAGGGCGAAAATGCAGAAAAGTTCTAGGGATCTTTCAGATCGTTTAGTTTTAGTTAGATATTGCACCGAAGACGCTGGAGGAGGGCCGCCCATAGCTGATTAGATTAGGTTATGGCAAATGTATTGTTAGGTTAGCATAGTTAATTTTTCTCTTTTCTATTTCCAGCAATAAAAATCGGGGAATTTTTTTTATGATTTTTTATGATCTTGATATTGATGGAAAAGCAAGGAACAAAAAGAGGCTAGGGATACTTCGTTAGTGGGACTTAAACATTTTTTGAGGTTAACAAGCACAAAAACCTTGCGGAGTGCAGAGTGCAGAATATTACCTCAAAGGGGCTAAAATTTTCCAAACATCATGGTTCCCAGGACGGAATCGAAATTTTTGCGTAAGTCCTGTATCTTAAACCGATAGGTCAAGGGGAGTCATGGCGGCTTGAGGGGCCAGAACCTATGGATGGGCCCCGGAGGCGGTGGCTAAGGCGATCGCGGCGGGAAAAATGCGATGTTCTTGGATTTGAATCCGCTGGTGGAGGGTTTCGGCGTTATCTTCTGGATAAACAGGGACAGCCGCCTGCATGAGAATTTTGCCACTATCCACTTCCAAGCTAGCCAAATGGACAGTACAACCAGTAATTTTGACCTGGGAGGTTAGGGCCTGTTCGACGGCTTTGATACCCTTAAAACTAGGTAAAAGACTAGGATGGATATTAATAACGCGATCGGGGTAAGCCGTTAGTAAGACCTCAGTTACAATCCGCATCCAGCCAGCCATAATCACCCATTCCACCCCATGGGCTTGCATGATCTGGACAATTTCTTGATCTAACCTAGTCCTCGGTGTTAACTGACGATGATCCAAGAAAATACAAGGGATACCCCATTTTTTGGCCCTTGCTTTCACCTGGGCCTCAGGGTTGTTATAGATCACCACTTCAATGTTGGCTTGTAATTCCCCACGATCGATCGCCTGGGCCACACATTCAAAATTAGTCCCACTACCGGAGGCTAATACCCCTAACTTAACGGGAGTAATGACATGGGGTTTGATGGCGGAAAGATCTGGAGATACAAGACTATGGCCCATAACAAATCAAAAATAACTAAGATATTAAAATCTGTAAAATCTAATTTTAAATTGAAATGGTTGTTCCCATAGGTCAGTACTATGGGGAAATCCTAGAGCGAACAACTACCTAAGTTTTGTTATTAATCCTGCAGCCATGACCCCAGATTCTCCCCCCCCATCTTCAGGGACTAAACCAGCCCCTACGCGATTGGGTTTATGGACAAAAAATATTTCTCTAGCCGCTGGAACCCTCGGCCTTGCAGTGGTTAGTGGCATGGTGTTGGGGGAACTATTTCCCCCCCCTAAACCCACTGCCCCTCTATTTTGGCAAGGGATCGCCGCCCTGTTTAATCCTTCCCCATCGTCAGGGGAAGTGCTCGACGAGGCCGTACTAGCCCTCACCGATGAAGAATTAACTAGCTTAGAGGTGGAAGTTAAGAGCCTCACCCAGGAATTTCAAGCGTTAAACGATCGCTTAGGGCGTATTGCGAACAAAGTAGTCATTGACCCTAAAATTACCGGAGTTAAGGACCAATTAGCGGCGATCGACCAAAAACTAAATCTCCTGGATCAAAGTAATATGCAGGCGGCCCTCCCCAGCGATCGCGGCACCCAATTAACCCTACCCCTGAACCTGCTATTTGCCCCCAACAGCACCCAATTATCCTCCTCCGGAGAAGAACTATTACCGGATCTAGTACAAGATCTAGCCAGTGGTTCCGGTGATACCCTGCGCATCGCTGTCCATAGCAGTGACGGCACCAAACAATTACCCCAACAAAAACTCTCCTTTCAAAGAGCCAAACGGGTGCAACAACTGCTAAAAAGTTACCTTGGGGAAAATTACCGTTGGATTATTGTCGGTTATGGCAGCCAAACTTTGCCCCTTGCGAGTGGTTCAGACCAAGCCAAAGGAGTTAACGAACGATTAGAAATCTCCGTTATTTCCCCTAATCCCTAGCCCTTTATTACACAATAATCCCTAAGGGGATAGTTAAAAAACGCCCCTAGCCCGCAAGTTTTTTAAGAAATTATTACAAAATCATAATGAAGTACGTTATTGCCGTAGTCCAAGACCGGATCCAAGCTGAAGCCGCTTTTACTGATCTAGAAAAAGCAGGTATTGCTCTCACCGAATTAAGCATCATTGGCCGGGGATATAAAACCGCCGATGAGTTTGGTTTTCTTGACCCTTCAGATCAGGGAAAAAAAGGGTTTTTATTCATGGCGATCTGGCTAGTACCCTTTGGTTTTGCTGGGGGATTTGTGTTTGATTATATTACCGGACTGGACACGTTTGCCTGGGCCGGCACCACGGGTCGTCACTTCGTCGGGGGATTAGCCGGCGCGATCGGTGGAGCCATGGGCAGCTTTTTTGTGGGCGGTGGTTCTGGGATCGGCCTTGGCAGCGGCGACTCCCTCCCCTATCGCAATCGTTTAAATGAAGGTAGATATTTAGTTGTGATTAGAGATCCACGGGAAGAGCGGGGCTATCAAATTCGCAAAATTTTAGAAGCCTATAAGCCAGATAGTATTTCCGAGTACGACCCTAATTAACTTAATCAACTGATAGTTGTACATTTTGGGGATTCTGGGGTGTTTTTTGGTTGCGGTCTTTTATGAACCATCCTTATTTCCCTTGATTATGGGTTAATGGTTATGCGCCTGGGAGATTGCTATAGACAGCGTTTGCCCAAAAATAAAACTCATACCAAATCCGCCCAGTAGGATAAGGAAATTGTTGAAGCCATTGGAGGCTGTTTATAAAGTCAATTTTGGAGGCAGGGGGGCTTTATAGAACCCATTTGGGATCTATCGGTAGATTTGTAATACTTAAACTGTATTGATTTCATGCTGACCAGGTTCATTTTGATTAAGGTTTTTCGGCTCAAGTCTATACTGTGCATTGACCGTTAAAAGGGATATACCTGAAAGCCTTATTGTTCAAGATCAAGATCTCAAATGGGTTCTATGAATCAGCCCTAAGACCAATGGCAATGTGGGCCGGGGTTAGGGTTTACTTAATCTCGATCGCCGATTTCATCAATTTGTTGTCCACCAAAAATAGCTTCCCGATGCACATAAAATTTAAACTCCAACATATTACCAAAGGGATCAATCAAAAAAAAAGGTATGGTGCTCCGTCAAGCGATCGGGAAATCGTAATTTGGGGTTTTGATAAAATTTCAGATTTTGGGCTTGGCAACGGGCTAATAGTTGATCCCACTCTGTTTTGGTGTTTAGCACTAAACCAAAATGACGGGGATAAATCCCTTGTTGGGGAGGAAAATCCTGATCCGTCATGTGGGTAACTAACTGGGAACCATAAAAATCAAAAATAATGGCTTGTTCATTGGCCCGACCCATGGAACAACCTAAACCACGATGATAAAAATCCTTGGCTTGTTCAATATCGGTGATCGGAATCGCTAGGTGAAAAATGGGGATAGACATGAACGGTACAGTTATAGCTATATAGCTATGTAGATGTTGCTATATTTTTTATCTTTTCTAAATTCTCTATATTTTGCCTAAATATTGCTGAATAATTCGTCACAAGCTGGAGCAATGATTAGTAATTAAAGTTTAGATAGAGCAATGCTCATCAACTCGAAGGATAACTATAGGAATTCTAAATAGCTTGTGGCAATTGAGTACCTTGAAAGCCAAGTCTAGTAATGATCTTGATGTTATGACCTCGTTAGGACTACTATATGCTCCTCAATCTCCTCCTCAACAGGTAGTAAGCTTTCCTTAAACTTTTCGGATTAGCTATATACCCGTAATCAGAGGGGGTGATTTGGTTAGGTGGGGAATGGGGTCTAACTTGAGTTTCTAAGATTAGTTACAGTGACGACGTTTTTCGATTTTCTCGCTAAAATAAACCGTTTCGATGCCAAAGGAGTTTTTGGCTAGGGTATAGCTCGTCGTGAGGTAAGCAACATCTTCCTCGATTTCATCGGATTTAACCACCGTAATCCATTCACGATCGCTGAGTAAAACTAAGGGTTTGAGGTCAGCGCGATCGGGGATAAAATCTTGATCCCAAAGCCATTCAGACTGTACTTATAAACAAAACCTTCATTCCCTTGAAGTCGAGCATTAGCCTGTTCGAGGTTGGTAATAGTACCGTACTCAAAAATTTTATTGTTAGTATCCACTAAGCGGGAAGAATAAATTGTGTCTAGGGAAAAAAAACAAACGGAAGATGAAGATATTTTAATAGCTCCATTCTCCGCGATCGGTTTAGAAGCATAGAGGCCATTAAAGGCTAAGGCCAAACTATGACTATTCCCTAGAGGGCCATGGTTAGGAATCAGGCCTAAACCAATGGTGCTAAGGGTACAAGATGCTAATAAATAATTAATAGGTCTGTTCATAAATTTGTCCTTAAGGTGCTGATGATCCATGGAAGCTATCGAAAGCTCCTGAAGAGAAAAAGGTTAACAAGTTACCTTTTTGCATCCTAAACTTCCCGAAACTACGGAAATTTCTAACTTTTTTTAACTGAATTTATTCCCAAATTCTAGAAGCTAGGTTTGTGCAAATATTCTCTAAACCAATGATAAAACTAACTATTTTTAATGAAGATGTTATTAATGTATTCTACGCTCCATATTTTAAAGTGAATTAATCCAGAAGTAATGTTTAATTTGAAGGTAATTTGAGGAAGAAAGTGATGGGATCAAATTTATGGTAGAAAGTGAACATACCATTATTAAAAACAAGATTCAATCACCATGAATGACCTATGGCAACGGGTACAATATGTAACAGCACAAGCTCTTAACTGTGGTGCATTACGATCAATTTCCACTAGGTTTGAAATTTTGTCCGACGATGGTGTCGATTTTGTCATTAGAATTGCTGATAGTATTGAGCGCAAAGAAAAGGCCCAAACTAAACAAAAAGATCAACAGCTCAATCCTTTTTACCCTATGAAGCTGCCCTTTACGTCACCCATCTAGAACCCCACCATGTTTGTGTGCTTAATAAATATAATGTGTTTGAAAATCACCTCCTGATCATCACCGAGGATTTTGTGCCCCAAGAGGAATTGTTAACCAGGGATGATTGGCAAGCGGGTTTTAATGTTTTAAGAAGAATTAATGGTTTCCTGTTTTATAATTCTGGGGCCGCAGCCGGAGCCAGCCAACCCCATAAACACTTACAGCTAGTGCCCTTTGCCCACAACTCCCAGGAAATGGCTTTACCGATCGCGAAATTAATTGCATTGTTACCCGATCAAGATGGCATTTTAACCCTGCCCCAATTCAAATTTGACCACGGCATTATCAAATTCAAACAGACCTTAGATGTAACGGAAACCGATGATCGTTATAGAAGCCTATTAGAGAAGTTAGATTTATTAGGGGCAGAAGATCAACGCCCCAAACCCCATAATGTCATCATGGTGGAGGACTGGATGATGGTGGTACCTCGATGCCTCGATCGCTATAAAAAATCCATTCCCCATTAACTCCCTTGGTTTTACTGGGGCCTTATTAGTTAAGAATGAAAAAAGCTGGACAAACTAAAAAAGTAGGGCCCATGACCGTATTAAACTATGTTGCCCGATCCCCAGATCCAGGACTGTAACGTAACCAATGATTTTGGTGTTGGTTAATTTAACAAGGATGAATTTAAAAATTGATAGGAAAATTGATAGGTCTTATCCCTTAGAGGGGGACAAGCTACCTCTATCGTTTATATAACAACGGTTTCAGCTATTACAGCTATTAAATTATCAGAACAATAAAACGGCTTTTCTACATAATGACTTCCGTATCAATGGCAAAATCATTGGAAAGGCTTATTTTTCGTGAGTCAAATAAT
>JAAUPO010000138.1 GCA_012033095.1 Synechococcaceae cyanobacterium RL_1_2
ACAGTGCTGGAACTAGATGGTGCTACCTATAACTTTCGAGGCAGCGTTATTGATGTGAGAACCGAGAAAAACCCTAACACTTGCACCACACAACCCACCTCTGCCATCGGACTTACGCCCTAAGCCGCAGCCATAGTTATAGTTAATTTAACTAAGTCTGGGATGGTTATTTCTTGTAATAGAATGCTTTTAGCTCTATTTATTTCCCCTAATTATTCAAAAATACTATATACCAAATAATTAAACAATTATTTAATTATTATTTGTAACTACAGATCTAACTACTAGGACAAAAAGCTTGCAATGTTTTGCCTACAAGGATTTAGCTTAATAAGCTCAAAAGCCTTATCTAGTAAAGCGTACAATCGATCTTCACCTTCTGTTTTTGATTTTTTGTCCGGTAGCAAGGCTACAGATAAAAACGCCCCCTAAGAACGGGTTTGAAAAGTATCAACTGTTGTGGAGTCGCCCCCTAAATCCCCCAAGTTGGGGGACTTAATTGCTTAAAATTGAGGTGATTTCCCCCAGGCTGGGCGCAAGGGTGGCTTTTCAAACATGCTCTAACTTCCTTAAAAGGGGGAAGAAAATAGGAGCAATAAAATAGGAACAATAATTAAAAACTAAAATAAAATTTGATCTGTAGTGGTAATTTTTCAAGTTAGTATGAGCGGGCATCCACTCCCCCATGCCCAAATATTGATTTTGCATTGCTCCCCAACAAAACCCGGCTCCGCGATCGCCATAGGGTAGATATAGCCTTAGCCAATCTAATCGCAACAGATTAATCATGGTTAAAACCTCACGACATCAACTTTGTTAAGCCTTAGAAATGTCCTGATATTTATGGCTATAGCTATCTTAAATCGCGATCGCGGCTTCAATTTTAGGTGATGGAAATAGCCTCTAGGTGCTGATAGCCGTCTTGGTAAAAACCTTGACCCCGTAAAAAGCCCGTATTCGCTCCAGGAAAAATATGGGTTAGAGATGAACAAGCAAAGCGATCGCGCAGCTTGCTTAAACTTTGTTGTTGCCTTGGCCAATGAAAGGTTTTCGCAGTTTTAATCAGGCTTAATTTTCCCTGAACATCCGGTAAGAGATGCCGCCCGGAAAATAATAAGCCCCCCTCCTCACTTTGATAATGCAGACAAGAAGTACCAGGGGAAAATCCACAGCACCAAATACCAGTTAACCCTGTAGCCAAGGATAGCTCTTGACTAAAACTTTTAACCTCAGCTTCTGGTAATAGATAGGCTTCCTGTTCTTGGATCACTACCGTAAAACCTAACTCTGCCTGCCATTGGGGGATGCGTTTGCCGATCGCGCTCCGGTTAGTCACATAGAGCCATCTCACCCCCCCCTGGGTGCGGAGAAAGTTAATGGTATGGGGATCTTCCCACCAAGGACAATCAATTAAAATATTCCCCTCCGGATGGGTTAAAAAATAAGCCGTTCCCCCCAAAGTGTCGCGGTTAGGGGCAAAGCTATACACATTCGGAAATAATAGTCGAGGATACTTATTCCCGTTATCAGAGGAAGAATTCATAGGCACAGGGACTAGGGGGGTGGAAACGAAAGGATCGCCCTATCAGCGAATAAAGCCCAATCATAATCCCACAAAATCTAACCCCTTAGGAATCCCTTAGGAATATCCATCCCAACAAGTTACCTCGGTAAGGAAGAGAGGGTATCGAAGTAATTTTTATACGCGATCGCCCCAGCATTATTTTTTAACTGGATCATGGGTTGTTCTGGGTTCAACAGATCAATATAGGCGATTTCCTCTAGGGCAATGTGCTCCTTGAGGTTTTGCATTTGCTCTAGGGTTGATAGTTGGGCTAATAGCTGTTGTGGATCATTACCACAATAAACTTGGCCGATGGGGGAGGTAAGTACTAAATTTTTGGGATTAGCCCAATCCATCTGACTAATCGCCACGGAGGATTGGTTAATATGCTCATAGATATTAACCCAGGTCTGGCCTTCTTCTTTTCTAAAGCCAGTAATTTTTAATTTAGGTAAGGCTTCCTTATTGTCGATGAGGGTGAATTTATCGGTGGGCATCCAGACCCCTGTTTGATCCAATAAACCCTGCTGTTCTGTTCCTGCAAGGGTCGCCATCGCGATCGGTTTACGCTCTTCGACGGTAATGCTCAGACTGGGAGGAATTAATTTACGGGTAACTTCCGCCTTGGCAATGGGGGCTGAGGTTTGCAGGGTCTGGGCCATGGCTTGAGGTTCAAAATCCCATAATAATTTTGGATAATCCACCGCTAACAAATCAAAAATGGCATCCTCAGAGAGGTATTCGTTACCTTCCACTGCAATTTGGTTTTGTTTTTGAATAATCCAATTAGGTTGGTTAACCACCCAAAACGTACCTACGGTCATACTTCCCATAAACAAAGATCTCCAGATAGCTTGGAAAAATTTGATTCTACGGCGTTGTCTTAGCTCTTTACGTCTTTTGCGAAGTTGGTGGGCTGATACTGCTTGCATGGCAGAAAATGATTAGAGGCTAATGGCCAAGGGGGTTATGGAATAATGATTGAGGATAACTATGCCTATTAGACCATAGCTTCGGTGATTTTAAATTGAAATTTTACCAGATCTGGGTTGACCTGTTCTTATTTGACAACAATTGTTGGATTTTGGGTGGTGCTAAAGCTGTAAGGATATTTAGACCCAGGATAATTGATTATCAAGGGGTTTAATCCTCCTGATCCTTACTTGTATAGGACTACCGGATTTTGTTCAACTTGATGGGGTTTTATGGGATTTTCCCCATGGCCCGATCGCGACAGAATTCAGACTGAGATAGTATTTGACTAAAAATCTAACCTAAAAGTCTGACCTAAAAATCTGAGTTATGGCATTTGACATAGGTTTAACTAAATTGAGGAAGTTCTCAAGTCCGCCCCTAAGTTAAGTTTTTCCATTTGGGTGCATGGTTAAATTATCTACTATCACCATGGGGGAGGATCGGGGAAATTCTGAGCCATGCCCTTGGATTTAGTTCGATATTCCTAAAAACTTTACCCATTTTTCAAAATCGTGGCCCCGTTCTTGAAAATTTCGATATTGATTAAAGCTAGTGCTGGCAGGAGATAACAAACAAATATGATCTGAGGGGGTTTCACGGTAGCGATCGCGACGGCTTCTTCCATGGTGGTCACCGCAAAAGGTTTAATGGGGATAGTTTGCATGGTTTGAGCAATGGCTGCTTGCTCCACCGCCGCCCAAATTTTAGAGCCAGTGGTGGGAAATAGGATTAGGTTTTTTACGGGATGGTTAACTAAATACTGGCCAAGCTGCTCAAAACCCACCCCGCGATCGTACCCCCCCACAATCAGGGTAGCCACCCGTGACCCAAAAGCTTCTAGGCCATTAATGGTTGCTTCCGGGATCGTGGCGATGGAGTCATTGTAAAAATCAATGCCTTGGAATTTTCCTAGGTATTGCAAACGATGGTCAAGGTTTTTAAAGTTGGCGATCGCTGTGGTGATTGTAGAGATGGGCACTTCTAACGCCAGGGCCACGGTACAAGCTGCCAAAATATTTTCAAGGTTCCCGGGCCCCAGCAAAGGAATATCTTTCACCGCAATAATTTTTTCCCCGCGATCGCTAATAACATGGCCATGATCGATGGTACAAAAGTATTTATGGTCTGGATTGGGGGCAAACAGTAATTTTTTCCCAGAACTTAAACTTAAACCTTGGGCCACCGAAGCATGGTTTGGATTGCCGATGGCTAGATCCTGGGCTGTTTGATAGCGTAACAAATTAAATTTGGCATCTTGATAGGCGGTAAAACCACCATGGTAATCCAAATGTTCTGGCACGATCGCCAACAAAACCCCAATCCCCGGACTGTGGGTAACATCCAACAGTTGGTAACTAGATAACTCCACAATGGAAATGGTGGCCGATGTGGCCTGGGGTAGGTAATCTAACATGGGCTCCCCAATATTGCCCACAAGTTGTACATCGTCAAAGTGACGTTTTAGAATTGCAAAAATTAAGCTCGAAGTAGTACTTTTTCCCTTTGTTCCTGTGACCCCAATCAATTTACCAGGACAGGATTTTAAAAAAATATTGGTGCAGGAAGTTACCGTTTTACCCGCCGCGATCGCTGTCTGTAATTCAGGAATTAATAAACTAATGCCTGGAGAACGAATGATTACGTCGTAACCTTCCACCACCGTCAAGTAGTTTTCCCCAGTGTGAACCTTGATCTTGTCATCCACTGGCCCATCGATGGGATGGCGATCGGCAATAGCAATAACTTTATCTTGATCGAAACGACGAAGGTAACGGTGGAAACTGCGGCCTTCGCGACCATAACCTAAAATTAGTATCGATTGTTTGAGGAGTTCTTCCATGAATCCTAAATTATTAATGGGAGCGGCCACATAAACAAAATTCTAAATTAATGAGGTATTAAGGGGGTAATTTTCATGGCCACAATCCTAAAATTATTGCCCTTGATTGGCATTTATGCACTGCGATCGCTACCCTGGCGTTCTATCCTAATTAGGACTTACCTACAAGCCCCCTAAATCCTCCAAAGTAGGGGGACTTGCTTGAACGATCTTGCCTAACATCCCCCAACATCATGGTTCCCAGGACAGAATCGAAATTTTTGCGTAAGTCCTGCTAATTAGGCCTAGTCCCCCTGAGGATCTTGGATTTCATGGTTATGGCCATACCCGGTATCTATCATGGGACTGATGCGACGGTCTTAAACTTAAGCTAGGATAAAGTCTGCTTTGTCTTGATACCTTTAAACCATGGGAAATTATCCACGTCCGTTTTGGATTAGCGCGATCGCTGGTCTATCCCTAACGATCGCTTTACCAGTAGTGGCTTTAAATAAATCCATTACCGCCTTAGGGATCAATGCTATCGCCCTCCATGATAGTCCCCATAATCTTTTAGGCCGTAAAATTGGTATTGGCCAAGTGGAAATTGGCCGACCAGGGGTATTTGGTTTTGATAAAGTCGCCGCCTGGCAACCCCCTGTAAAATTACAAGGTTTTTTCCATCAAAATCAGCGACCGATCATGGATGAAGACACCGACGGCCACGCCATGATGGTGGCCATGGTCATGGCTAGTCAACACAAACGATTAACTGGAGTTGCCCCGGCCGCCAAACTTTACTCCGCTGCGGTGGGAGCCGATGACATTAATCAAGGGTATGAATGCCAAACCGCTCAATATGTAGCTAGCCAAAATGGTGGGGATGTGCGGGCTATCAATTTTAGTTTTGGGGCCACATCATCGATGAAGGTAATCCCAATGGCAAGGTGTTAGATGGCAATTCCCTCCTCACCCAATGTATCGATTGGTCTAGCCGTACCCAAGATACCCTCTATGTAATTGCGGGGAATCAAGGCCAAGGGGGGATTCCCATTCCCACCGATAATTTCAATGGCATTACCACCGCCTACACCATGGAAAATAACGGGGCTTTTAGTAAAGTGGATTTTGCTAACCTGAGCAGTACCCCCGATGGGGTGGGTAGGAGTGTGATTAGAAAAGAAATTAATGCTGGCGATCGCCGGGCCGTTAGTTTATTAGCTCCAGGGGCTAACATCAGTGTGTATAACCTAGAAGGCAAAAAAGAACAGGTTAGTGGCACTAGTTTTGCGGCTCCCCACATTACCGGCACAGTGGCCCTAATTCAGGAACATGGCGATCGGCAATGGCGATCGGGCCGCCAGGATTGGAGTTTAGATTCCCGCCGCCATGAAGTAACCAAAGCCGTATTGCTCAATTCCGCCGACAAAATCCAAGATCAAGGGGATGGTTTAGCCCTAGGGATGACCAAAACTATTTACAGCAAACACAACGAAACTTGGTTACAACGGGATGCCTATCGTGACGCACAAATTCCCCTCGATATGGAAATGGGCACCGGTCATCTCAATGCCCTGCGGGCCTATGAACAATTCAATAGCGGACAATTTGCCCCTGGGGCACCGTCCCCCTCCCAAGGTTGGAACTATGAAACGATCGCCCAACAAACGGGTTTCCAGGACTACCCTATCAAAGATCCATTAAAAGGCCAAAGTTACTTTTCCGTGACCATGGCCTGGGATCGGTTAGTGGAGCTTAATGACCAAAATCAAAATGAACAATATGATCCGGGGGAAACCTTTAATAATTTAGGGCTAAATAACCTTGATATTTATGTGTTACCAGCTAATAGTAATGACTTAAAGGATCAGGTCTGTGCTTCCACCAGTAAAGTAGATAGTGTAGAACATATCTTTTGTAAAATTCCTAGGGATGGAGCCTATAAAATTAGGGTAGTCTTTCAAGATCAAGTGAACGAAGCCACCCAAAACTATGGTCTAGCCTGGTGGGGGGTGACTAAAAATTCCTAGGTTGATCGCTTGGTGATGGTGCCAGGATCATTGCAAACTAGATTTTACCCAGGGGCATCAAGCATTAGCCGCAAATTAGCATTTTGACATTAATGATCAATTAGTGATCAATGTTGTATATCTTAAGGATCTATCCATAGTCAGGGTTCCCATGGGGTCATCACTCAAACTCGCTGAATTAATTACCCACCT
>JAAUPO010000139.1 GCA_012033095.1 Synechococcaceae cyanobacterium RL_1_2
ATAGGTTGAGTTGGTCATCTTCTGAGGAGCCTTGGAAATCCACTGTGCATTGGCCTTGATTGCAAGTGTATAAGGCTAAGCAATTTGCTTGTTGATTTAATACCCTGAGACTATACCCATACTCCTGGGCGATATTGCCAAAACTATTAATTAGGCGATAACGGCCAAGATAATTAAGTAAGCTCCATCGTTGGCGATCGATGATTAAATCGATGTGGCCATGATCGGGGTAAGCACGCCAATCTGTGACTAAGCCCCCTTTAAAACGGGTATCAATTTTTTCTTCAGCCCACCATAAACTAGGGATGGAGGGATAATTAGAATTAACGGTTTCTGAAGTGATAACGGCAATGTTATTGGCTTGAAAATCCTGTACTGAATAATCTAAATAAGTTGGTAAGTCGCAGGTTAATGGTGCGGCGATCGCTGATTTGACCTTTCCCATTGCCACGGAAATAGATGCGATCGAAGCGATCAATAAAAGGTTAATTAGTTTAGGTGCTGTCATCGTAATGCCTCAAAGTTCCCTTTTCCACAAGTTAAACAAGCTCAACAGCTTAAAAAATATAAATTAGGCTTAACTAACGTTGGACAATGCACTAGGGAAAATTAATTCATTAATTCCTTAGGAGCAATCATTGATCCTTGGTTTGAATTAATTCCACTTTATAACCATTAGGGTCTTCAATGAAAGCAATGATGGTGGTGCCGTGTTTCATGGGGCCCGGTTCCCGCACAACCTTACCCCCTTGAGCTTTGATCCGATCGCAGGCAGCATAAATATCATCTACTTCTAGAGCGATATGGCCGTAAGCATTGCCCAGATCATAATCATCCACCCCCCAGTTATAGGTTAGTTCGAGGACGGTGTGATCTTTTTCATCGCCGTAACCCACAAAAGCAAGGGTAAATTCCCCACCAGGATAATCCTTTTGCCGTAAAAGCTTCATGCCCAAAATATTGCAGTAAAAAGCAAGGGATTCATCAAGATTTTTGACCCTTAACATTGTGTGTAACATTCTCATGGGGATTAAACTCCTAACTCAATTCTCAAATTACGGTTTTCATTGTGCCACAGGGAACCCAAATCATAACCACCAGTCAAGCCAAGGATGCGTTCTAAAATATTGATATAGTCAATTTAGGAATAAGAATTTAATAACATCTAAAACTTAAATATCGATGGTTTACGCTCTCCCTTGAAGGATACCTTACAAATTTCTAAGTTATTTAATTCACGATCCTTAGGGTTTGCGTAAGTCCTATTTAATTTACCCTAGCGGTACTTGAAGAAATCTTCTTCCTGTTGCTTAAGTTTTTTACTGTCCTGGTGAAGAAACCACCCAGCTAAGATGGCAACACCAACGAATACTATCCCGATTACTCCCGTAATTCCCGGTAACAGCCACATCAACGCATTACTGCCCATGGACTTGATCCTGGCGTGATTAGGTTTTTCTGGGTCGTATAGGATCGTGACTGGTTCATCTTTTGTATATTCAGACCAAGAAGTTCCTTCGGACACTTGAACCGTTTGGGGATTTTCGTTGGGTAAGTCAAACTGCACCACTGGAAAATAAAATACGTGGCCATCGTGATTTTGCTGCTTAACCACCTCTAGCACTCGTCCTGGCGCACTTTTTTCCTGGCCAGGAGTTGGGTGACGCGGAACGTGGAGACGGACGCGATCGCCAACATGATCAGCCCGATGGTGAGAAAAATACCAACAATCATGGTAGGGAAATGGGTTGTATCTCCCTCCAATTGTTGAATGCCATCTTCAAACCCTTGATGGAAGTGGGGGTTAGCCAGGGGATTGTCCTCTGTTCCCCTTGAGGCCATTAAGCGTTCGATTTGGGCACGATCTTCGGGATCAGGAATTTCCTCGGGATTGTCATACTCCATTCCGTCCACTTCAATGGAAACTAGCTCCCCATCCTCCCAATTAATTGAATATTTTTTCATAACCTACCCTACTCCGATAATCCCAGTTATTCCCTTGCTTAACTGAACCAGCATCGATCCCCTGCCATGAATAGCACAGGTGTAATTGTGTAATTATTGTGGATTTTAGTAATGGGTTTTGGCCCGATCGCTTAATAATTATTGTGAAGGACTTACGCAAAAATTTCGATTGTGTCCTGGAAACCATGATGTTTGGAGACAATCTCAGGCAAGTCTCCATCCTTGGGAGATTTAGGGGGCTTGTGCGTAAGTCCTATTGTGTTTGAACGATAAGGTCACAACAAAAAAACAGAAGATAAAAATACTACTTTACCTTCTGTTTCTTCTCGATGGATTTATCAAATTAGATGATTAATGTAGTGAGTAAATTTTATTAAGCACCATCAAATAATCAACTCTGAAAAAATTAGTGAAGTTGAATAACTTTAGGTTGTTCAAACATATGGATAGTATCCACAAAGCGAGCAGTTTGAGATTCAGTAGAAATTACTAAACTTTGGGTTCTAGCTCCACCGTGGAATAAACGAACACCTTCCATTAAAGTACCAGGGGTGATGCCACAAGCAGCAAAGAGGACAGTGTTGCCACTAGCTAGTTCGTCCGCGTTGTAAACTCTGTCAGGATCAGTGATGCCCATTTCATTTAGGCGAGCAATATTTTTCTCTTTGCTTTCACCGATAAGACCAGTTTTGACGATCGCAGGATCATAGATCAATTGACCTTGGAAGTGACCACCTAAACAACGCATGGCAGCAGCGGAGATAACCCCTTCAGGAGCAGCACCGATACCCATGAGCGCATGGATGTTAGTACCGGAAAAAGCACAGGAGATTGCAGCAGAAACGTCACCGTCACTGATCAGACGAACCCGGGCACCAGCGGCACGAATTTCGTTGATAAGATCTTTATGGCGAGAACGATCCATTACCACTACCACTAGTTCTTCTACTGTCCGGCCTAAGCAATCAGCGATGATATTTAGGTTTTGAGTAGCAGTTTTGTTGATATCCACATGATCTTTCGCAGCCGGAGGAGCAGCAAGTTTTTTCATGTAAAAGTCAGGGGCAGCAAACAAACCGCCTTTTTCTGCGATCGCTAAAACCGCCATCGAACCATTTTGACCATAAGCCACGAGGTTCGTACCTTCGCAAGGGTCAACGGCGATATCAATTTCAATTAATTCATCAGGGTTGCAATAGTTTTTCGCATCTTCTTTAGTGCAAACCCCAACTTCTTCACCGATGTAAAGCATAGGAGCATCATCCCGCTCCCCTTCACCGATGACGATGCGACCACGCATATGAATTTCGTTCATGCGCTTGCGCATGGCTTCTACTGCTACTTCATCAGCAATATCTTTTTCGCCTTTACCCATCCAACGAGCAGAAGCCAGAGCAGCCTGCTCTACAACTTCAATAATTTCTAAACCTAGGGTGCTTTCCACTAATTTTTCCTCCCCATTGCTTATGGGATAATTAAGATTTATTTTATAAAGTTAAATTATCTCCAAAGTCTATCAGATGGGGGGACGTTCTTAACTATGGGCCAGAACATATAATTAGGTTCAATTCCCTTTTTTGCCGGTACGTTACCATGGGAATTAAATGGGAATTAAAAAACTTAATTTTTAAACAATTCCCCAAATTTCCTAAAATATTCCGAGGGTCTATAATGCCCGGAAAAACCAACTTTCTGGTTAAAATAATTAAAGTTTACCCACGGTGCCGTTGGAACCAAGGCAAAATAGAGGGAAAGATCGGATAGATATAGATAAAACCCTATGAGTGTTACTGCCCCTAGCTCCCTTGCCCCAACCTTAACCCCAGAACAGGATGTCATCATTGCCCTGAAGAATGTGTATAAAATTTATGGAGAAAAAGCATCGGAGGTAAGGGCCCTCAATGGGGTGGATTTGACCATTACCAGGGGAGAATATTGCGCCATTATGGGTTCTTCTGGGTCGGGAAAATCTACGGCCATGAATATCATTGGTTGCCTCGATCGCCCGACGAAGGGGGATTATTATTTAGATAGCATCCCCGTTTCTAGTTTATCCAGTGGGGATTTAGCCACTATTCGGAATCGCAAGTTGGGTTTTGTCTTTCAACAGTTTCATCTATTACCCCAACTCTCAGCCCTAGATAATGTCACCTTACCGATGATCTATGCCGGCATCGATGAGGAACCCGTAACCGTAAAGGGGAGGAAGCTTTAATTAAAGTTGGTCTGGGCGATCGCTTAAAAAATAAACCAAATCAACTTTCCGGCGGACAACAACAACGGGTGGCCATTGCGAGGGCGATCGTGAATGAACCCTTAATTTTATTAGCCGACGAACCCACCGGAGCCCTAGATTCCCAAACCACCGAAGAAATTATGGGCATTTTTGAAGACTTGCACCAGGGCGGCATCACCATTATTATGGTCACCCACGAGCAGGATGTGGGGGAAAAGAGTCAGCGGATTATCAACTTTAAAGATGGTAGAGTTGTGGCAAACTGATATGATATTAAGCTGCTCTTAATAAAAAAAAACATGGCTGAAACATTATTTTTTAACGCTCTTCGCGAAGCCATTGACGAAGAAATGGCCAAAGACGATACAGTCTTTGTTTTAGGTGAAGACGTGGGCCATTACGGTGGCTCCTATAAAGTAACCAAAGATCTTTGTAAAAATATGGAGATCTCCGCTTGCTAGATACCCCGATCGCTGAAAATAGTTTTGCGGGGATGGCAGTGGGAGCAGCCATGACCGGTTTACGCCCCATCATTGAGGGGATGAACATGGGCTTTCTTCTCCTGGCATTTAACCAAATCGCCAACAATGCCGGGATGTTGCGTTATACCTCCGGCGGTAACTTCAAAATTCCCATGGTGATCCGTGGCCCTGGTGGGGTGGGCAAACAACTAGGGGCAGAGCATTCCCAACGGCTAGAAGCCTATTTTCATGCCGTTCCTGGTTTAAAAATTGTGGCTTGTTCTACCCCTTATAACGCTAAAGGTTTACTGAAAGCCGCCATTCGAGACGAAAACCCCGTACTATTTTTTGAGCACGTTTTGCTCTATAACCTCAAAGAAGAATTACCCTCTGGGGAATATATCGTTCCCCTGGATAAAGCGGAGGTAGTCAAAGAGGGCAAAGATGTTACCATTTTGACCTATTCCCGCATGCGTCACCATTGTGTGCAGGCTTTAAAATCGATCGAGCAAGCTGGTTATGATGTGGAATTAATTGATTTAATTTCCCTTAAACCCTTCGATATGGAAACCATCACTAAATCTATTAAGAAAACCCATCGCGTGATCATCGTCGAAGAATGTATGAAAACCGGCGGCATCGCGGCGGAATTAGTGGCTTTGATCAATGATCAATTATTTGATGAGTTAGATGCACCCCCAGTACGTCTTTCTTCCCAGGATATTCCTACCCCTTACAATGGCATGCTCGAACGGTTAACCATCGTACAGCCAGAACAGATTACCAACGCCGTTGCAGAAATCATGATGGGTTAATCAACCTTCATATTGGGTTAACTCTCTTCGACTATTTCTTCTCCTCAATTATCAGGGCTGCTCCGGCAGCAAAGACATTAACAAAAGTTCCTAGGGTTTAAGGATCCTAGGAACTTTTGTTTGCAACCCTAGTGAAGCCTTAGAAAAGTCCTTAGATCAACTTAGATCAATGATCAATATTTAATGGGTAATTTAATGGGTATATTGTTGAATGTTCGCTAGTACCTGACGAAGAAGGGCCAAAATATCGCCATGGGTTTGGTTTGAGTTACCAGGTTGATAGTTAATTAACTGGGATTCGATCCGTTCTGGAGTTAAATCTAATTGGCGATGGGCCAGGAGAAAAACTTCTTCCTTGATGCCACTATGGCGATCGCACCAATCCAAAATGGCGTTAGCAATGACAAAATTAGGGGGATCTTTGAGGTTACTTAGGCTCAATTGTAAGATCGAGAAGTCATCAAAAGCATTTTGACTAAAACAAGAGTCCCGCCTAGTTACCAATTGAACAAAACTTTCAATTACTCTGATCGATTCCATCATGATAGATTTTCGTTGGAGCAGATAGAAATTTATCCTATCAAAAAACCTTACCTCTCTAAAAAGTCAAGGGAGGTAAGGTATCAAAATGTAATAAATGGCTAAAACCTTAGAACTTCAATATTTAGGGGCTGTTATCACTTAAACCTCAAATTCAGATTGGACAAGGGTTTTGGATTTGACAAGGTATTTTCTGAACCTGATCTAGGGCCTGTCATCATTTAAACCTGAAACTCTTCTTAGCTAAGCATTTCAGCTTAAAACTATACTTTCTGAACCTGGCTCAGGATCAACGTTTTAATGCTAATTGATGACACTCCCTAGATTAATTTCATTTAATTTTATTTAATTTCATTTCACTGCCATCGTGACCCGACAGGTTTTACACTTAGAACGTGTTTGAAAAGTATCAAATGTTGTGGAGTCGTCCCCTAAATCCCCCAAATGTTATGGAGTCGTCCCCTAAATCCCCCAATTTTGGGGGACTTCATTGGTTAAATCTAGGTGATTTTCTCCAGAATGGTGGGCAAGGGGCTTTTCAAACATTCTCTAAGTCCA
>JAAUPO010000140.1 GCA_012033095.1 Synechococcaceae cyanobacterium RL_1_2
ATGGCCCCATTTCCTGTTGACGCAGCCAAAATGCGCTCAAATTTTTGGAGCCAATCAACGATCGCTATGGTTAATGGCCCATTTCCTGTTGATGCTGTTTTAAATATTCCATGTCAATGTCAGTTTGATCCCCAGCAAACGGATTGTCTGTGGTTAAGAACAACATGCAGTGGCATTCATTGCGCTCCCGCATGGGCACACAGGGACAATTCCAGAAAGCATTTTTGGCTTCAGCCTCCTTATCTTCGTAGTGACGACAGGGACAAAGGGGAGCTCCTAACTGCTCTTTATGTTGAGCCAGTCCTTCAATGACGGTAGCTGTTACTGATAAATCAGAACAAAAAACTGTACCGGTTTGTTTTGCATACTTTTCGGCAAAGTTTTTCATTACTTTTAAAGTTTTTTCGTCACTCGTATTGCTCATGGGCAGTAGTCTCAGGGGGTTAGGTGAAAATGATTGGTAACTATCATACCCTAGCAAAATAGAGCTTGCAAAAATTCCTAGCTCAGAAATGCAAACAAAATTAAATCTACACTAAGGCAAGTTCATGGGGGCTTTGCCTTTATTTGTAACGAATTAATTCAATGCGATAACGTTGCTTTTGGTTACTGTTACTTCCCCAATTTCCAAACGTCCCTTACCTCTGACGGTAATTAAATCCCCGGATTTGATCAACGCACTGGATTGACTAACGGTTTTCCAATTAACTTTGACATCTCCCTTCGCGATCGCGTCCACCATTTTGCTGCGGGACATGCCTAAACCAGCCGAAGCCACCGCATCAACCCGCATGGAGGCTTCCACAGTGGTCATGGCTTTCATACTGGGGGCTGTACCCGTAATTCTGTTAGGTCAATGGGTTTAACCTTCACCGGCACCGATCTCACCTGCCCTAGGGCGGCGGTTAAAAATTCTGCAATTTCTGGCACCACGATCGCCTGGGCCCCCCGTTCCCCCAACACCAGAATATCCCCCACTTTTTCCCGCACAATGCCTGTGCCTAAAATGGCCCCTAAAAAATCTCGATGGCTAGCGGTATCAAATAAAAAATTACCAGCAATATCTAGGGCCGTTAACCGAAATTCTTCCTGGGCTAAGGGTACTTCATTGCGAGTCAAGCCAATGATTTGCCGTTCTGCCTGGGGATAACCCCCCCAAGCTATAACCTCTACCTCAGTTAAACCAGTAAAAATTTGGTTCACTTCCGCTGCGATCGGTGGGGACACAAAATTAGTAAAGGTCGGTTCCCACGTTTTGAGGGCTTGCTCTGCAAGATCAATTACCCTCGCGATCTCATTCCGATGCTCAACCCGTTTTAATAAATCTTCCCTAGGTAACATTTCCACCAATAATATCCATCATATTTTTAGTTAGATCGAGTACCAGGAAATAATCAAAGTATAAATATCCTAGAAGTACTCCCAATCAAGATGTCTAAGCCTCAAGGGATCATCCTTACTTGATATCAATCCCCCATACTATACCTTTACATCTCCAAGAACCTAGATCGATTTCACCAAAATCCCTGTCTCCACCCCACCATACCTCTGGAGATCGTTATGCCCCATCACACTACGTCAACAGCCATGATCGATGACCGTCAATCTTCTTCCTCTAATTCACTAGGCTTAACACCATAGCGCACCGATAATACTTCATCATAGGGAATACCTAAAATTCTCGCGATCGCAGTTAATAGCTCGTCATCAATATTTTTTCCCTTCAAAAGATTTTGAATATCCTGACGGCTCAATTTATAGGAATCACAAAATTTAAGAAATTGTTGGTTATTTAAATCCAACGCTTTTTGTCGATCCTTTAACAAAAAAGCTAGGGCCGCCACCCCCTGTTTAGGAATTTTGGTTTTATTCAGATAGTGATCCATCAAGGGTTCAATTTCGCTCTCCGTGCCCCCTTTCAAGCTAATAAGATCATAACAGGCCTTGCGCAGGGCTTTTCTCACGTTTTCATCATCATTTAACGCAGCCCCCAGTTGATCCGCATATTGGGCATCCACCACCCCAACGATCGCATCTTTGTAATATAACGGGACGTAAGAAGTTTCCCGATCAATTTGCCAATTACCCATTGGTCTCAACTTAGCTATTAGTTAATAAATGAATGCGTACAATGCGTAAAAAATTTCATAAAAGCCCACCCAGCGATCGCTATCTTTATAGCCATAGAAAGGTTTTGCTTGCTAACTATGTATTTACTATGTAGTTGTAGTCCTATGTAGATATTTAGACCATGGGGTTTAGCCTCAAGACAAAGGCAAAATTGCTTGGGTTAGGTTGGCATTGGTAAAATTAACCTCATCCAAATTAGCATCCATTAACATCGCCTCCTTCAATACCGCCCCTGTTAGATTAGACCAACAAAGTTTAGCCCGAAATAGTTTCGCACGGGTTAAGTTACTACCCCGCAGAGTGGCCCAAGTAATTTGACTTTCCCTCAGATTAGCATCGGTTAAAATCGCATTGGTAAAATTGGAACCATTGAGATTAGAACGACTTAAATTAGCCCTAGGAGCATTAATCCCCGTTGCATTAACCCCATTCATGATGCTTTCAGAAAGATTAATGCCTTCGAGGTTACTCCCAATCAAGGTAGAGCTACTGAGGTTAACCCCCTGTAAATTCGCCTCTGCCAAACTCGAGCGGGTAAGGTTCGCGCGAAACATGACCGCTTGCACCATTTTACTTTTACGTAGATCGGTGTGGCGCATAATCGCTTCACTCAAATAAGCAAAACTTAGATCCGCTTGGGCTAAATTCGAATCACTCAAATTAGCTGCCCGCAAACTTGCATAGGTTAGTTTCGCTCCCCTTAGGTCTGACTTTTTTAAGTCCGCACTAATCAAGTTACTTTGGGTCAGGTTACTTAGGGTAAATTGGGTTTCCTGAAGATTACATTCCCTAAAGTTTGACCGCACCAAAGAACAACGAACAAATTTAGACCCGGCTAGATTACTTTCACGAAAGTTAACAAAATCAAGGTTAAGGTTAGATAAGTCCGCGTTTTGGAGATCTATTTTGGAAAAGTTACGTTCCCCTGATTTATATTTTGTGAGGAATTCGCCTACGTCCATTTAATGATAAAAATTGGTAATTTTATTATTTTTATCCCCCAATCATAACCGATAGCTTTGAGGTCAATATATAAATATATTAAAAATGCAAAAAAGCCAGAAATGCCAGAAATGCCAGAAATATTAAAAAGTGAGAACAGTTGGATTTAACATTGCTTCTGGCGTTTTACACTTTAGCTATAGCAATCCTAAAATAGCTTGTGGCAATTGAGTACATTGAAAGCCAAGTCTAGTAAGAATCTTCATGGCATGACCTAGTTAGGACTGCTATATTAACTGTGCCATTATTTCCTAGTTTCTATCTATGTCCTTACTTGAAACCCTTGAACGTGTTGATAAGCGAGAGCTTGTTACCCATAGGCCCTATTTCAACAAAAATACTAAAAAAGTAGTTATTTACCCTACGGGCTCTCCCTTTATAAACTTGGTTCCTTAGAAGGGAGTAGAAAAATTGAAGGGGCGGAAAGCATTCCCTTTGTGGCGAGTTGGAATCCCTCTAAGGGCTGCTTACCTTCGGGGGTTACGGAATGCCGTGTTCAGTTCGATGGCAACTCGGATTTTACTTACAAGTTTAGTTTAGTTAATCATATCTTTATTGATTATTTACTGGATGTAATTATCTTGAATAAGGAAGATCCTAGTGGTGCGATTGATTTTCCCCAAAGTTTTATAGTAAACTTTTAGGCTTTTCTAAAGTAAGGTAGTTTAGAGTTAGGTAAATCCATCGCCATTGTTGACTAAATCTCCATGAGTAATTGTTTATTGATCGGCTCAAACCAGGGCTGTAGTGGTAAATCAGCTTTAATTATTGGTATCGCCGATCGCCTGCAACAAAAGGGAATTAACATTGCCTACCGTAAACCCTTAGGCACGTTCATGTCTAAGCAAAATGGGGGGTTAATTGAGGAAGATATTAAGTTTGTTTCGGAAATTCTTAACCTCGCTCCTGGGGATATTCCTGCGCCTTTATTATTTTTAAATGAAGAAACTGTCCGCGATCGCATCAAGGCAGAAACTAGCAAAAATTATGCTGAAGAGTTACCTAGCCATGTTGCTAGCCATGGACAGTTAGTTTTAATTGAAGGGGCTGGTTCCTTAAACTATGGAGCTCTATTCGGTTTGTCCTTAGAGCAAATGTCCCAACAACTCAATGCCCCGGTGCTGCTCCTCTGTAACTATGGTAATCCGGAGTTAATTGATAGCTTAATGACAAGTCACTCAAGTTTAGGCGATCGCTTAGCAGGAGTTGTTATCAATGATATTCCCCCGGAGTTGTTACCCCAATTCACGAAAGAAGTGAAACCCTTTTTAGAAACCCAGGGGATCAAAGTCTTAGCGACAATGCCCATGGATCGAGTGTTAAGGAGCATCAGTGTCCGTCAGGTGGTGGAAAGGTTAGGGGCGGAAGTGATCTGCCGGGAGGATCGTTTAGATTTAATCATTGAAAGTTTGACCATCGGGGCGATGAATGTGAACTCAGCCCTACGTTACTTTAAACAAAAGCTAAATAAAGCCGTTGTTACCGGCGGCGATCGTCAAGATTTACAGTTAGCAGCTTTAGAAACATCCACCAGTTGTTTGATTCTCACGGGCCATATTCCCCCGACCGAAGCAGTCAAAGAAAGGGCCAACGCCTTGGAAGTACCGATTATTTCCGTGACCCTCGATACCCTAACCGCCGTAGAAATTATTGATCAAGCCTTTGGGAAAGTGCGCCTGCAGGAACCGTTAAAAGTAACCCGCATGAAAGAACTCACCGCAGAATATTTTGACATCGATCGCTTAATTTCTACCCTGAATTTAAGTTAAGCTTAATGGCTGTGCTGAGGAAGCTGTTTCCGATGCCCCTACCTTTTCGATTTTAGCAAGTTGTAAAACCCATTACTGTCTATGGACACCTTTGATACTACGATCCGCCGCCGTCCTACCCGTTCCGTTCCCGTCGGGAATATCATGATTGGCAGCGAGCACCCCGTGGTGGTGCAATCCATGATCAACGAAGATACGTTAGATGTGGAAGCCTCCGTGGCGGGGATTCGTCGCCTCCATGAAATTGGTTGCGAAATTGTGCGGGTGACAGTGCCCAGCATTGCCCATGCTAAAAGTTTGGCCCAAATCAAAGAACAGTTGATTGCCACCTATCAACCGGTGCCCCTAGTGGCGGATGTACACCACAACGGCATGAAAATTGCCCTAGAGGTCGCCAAACATGTGGACAAAGTAAGAATTAATCCTGGTCTGTATGTCTTTGAGAAGCCCAAACAGGATCGCACCGCATATACCCCCGAAGAATTTGGGGAAATTGGGGACAAAATTCGGGAAACCCTAGAGCCTTTAGTGGTGTCCCTGCGGGATCAAAATAAGTCCATGCGCATTGGGGTTAACCATGGTTCCCTTTCCGAAAGAATGCTATTTACTTACGGGGATACCCCAGAAGGGATGGTGGAGTCAGCATTAGAATTTATCAAAATTTGCGAGTCTTTGAATTTTTATAATTTAGTTGTCTCCCTCAAAGCATCTAGGGTGCCGGTGATGGTTGCGGCCTATCGCCTCATGGCCCAACGGATGGATCAATTAGCCATGAACTATCCCCTACACCTGGGGGTAACCGAAGCGGGGGATGGGGAGTATGGTCGCATTAAATCCACCGCTGGCATTGGTACGCTCTTGGCCATGGGTATTGGAGATACCATTCGGGTGTCCCTCACCGAGGCTCCGGAAAAGGAAATTCCTGTGTGCTACAGTATTTTGCAATCCCTTGGTTTACGTAAAACCATGGTGGAATACGTGGCTTGCCCTTCCTGTGGTCGCACGTTATTTAATTTGGAAGAAGTCCTTGAACAGGTGCGATCGGCGACTAAACACCTAGTGGGATTAGATATTGCGGTTATGGGTTGTATCGTGAATGGCCCAGGGGAGATGGCCGACGCTGACTATGGCTATGTGGGTAAACAACCGGGTTATATTTCTCTGTACCGGGGCCGGGAAGAGATTAAAAAGGTACCGGAAGCAGATGGGGTCAAGGAGTTAATTGCCCTGATTAAAGCGGACGATCGCTGGGTAGATCCGGAGTAATTAAAGCCCTAAGCTTTTGCCGTTTAACCCGATAGTTATAACGATGGAAACTACTAAATTTACGGTAAAATAGTGGTCAACTATAATTTGAAATGGTTCAGAAATAGGTTTGGAAATAATTTCAATTCAATTTCTTCGGAACTAGATTCAAATTGCTGTCAATTTCTAGCAATTCTATTTTTAAATTTTTACATCACAATATAAATCAATGGATATTTTAACTTTAGGCTGGGTCACGACTTTAGCTCTTTTTACTTGGTCAATCACCATGGTAGTTTGGGGAAGAAATGGATTTTAATGTATAGCTAGTATGTCTGAAAGTGTCATCACCACAGGACTGTTTTTCTCCGCAGCTATCTTGTTGGTAGCGGTAAGTGTCGGGGTGCTTTATTTGACCACTGTATGAA
>JAAUPO010000141.1 GCA_012033095.1 Synechococcaceae cyanobacterium RL_1_2
AATGATTTGGTGATAGCCATGATCCTGAAGGTTTCCAGGAGAATGGGGCCTTCAGCAAAGTCCGATCGCGTTACGGAAACAATGGGTAAATCCAGCATCAACGCCTCGGCAAAGGTACTATAGCCAGGTTTTGACACAACTCGATCGCATAGGGCATAAAGTCCACGGGGCGATAGGTATGGGTGGAGATTTTGACTAAATTGGGGATCTCAGGGGCTTTTTGATCAAAGGAAATAAATTGCCAATCGGGGAAAGCTTGTAAATCTTGATAGGGCAAAGAATCCACCCCCATGCCACCAAAACTGAGTAAGATCGTTTTTTCTTTGGGGCTATGGAGTTTAAAGGTTTCCCGTAAATGCTCTAGGTCTTGGGCCGGATGGTTCCCCACTAATCCCCGATCTTCGATGGTAGAAAATGAAGCCATCTCCTCATGCATAGGTAAACGAAATAGGCGATCGCTTTGGCTATATTCCCCTCGAATTTGCTCCGCTAGCTCCAGATATTTGCCCCCCCAATCCTCATAGATAAAATCCCAACCAAAATTACTCATTAACCAACAGGGAACCCCTGCGGCTTTAGCGATCGCTCCGGCCAGCGGCGGAATATCCCCAAATACCAATTTCACTTTATTGGTGGCCAAATATTCTGCTTCTGAGGCGATGAGGCGATCGCGGTGGCGATGAATTTCTTGCCATCGTTCGTAGGTGGCTTCCTTATCCATCTGTAAGCTATCTGCCTGAATGACCCCCACATCAAATTGCCGATGACGTTGAATAAAGTCCCCGTTAAGACAAGAAGCCAATAACCAATGGGGGGCCACCGTAGATAAAATTATTGTGATATTGGGATCTAGTTGTTTTACGGCATTCGCGATCGCAGAACAACGTACGGCATGGCCAAAACCGTGGCTGGTAACGGAAAAATAAACGACGGGGCTAGACATGAAAGATTCGAGGAAGGATAGGGTGCTGATAATTACTATAGTGCCGTAGCGACGGATATTAAAAAATGCGAGAGTTTCAACTTTGTCAGGACTTACACAAAAATTTCCATTCTGTCCTGGAAACCATGATGTTTGCAGATGTTTGGGGACAATCGTTCAAGCAAGTTCCAAATTTGGGGGATTTGAGGGAGCTTGTGGGTAAGTCCTATGTGTGGGGCTTGTGGGTAAGTTGTATTTGTGGGTCTTGCGGGTAAGTCCTATTTATAATGAGGTAATGATATGTTCATTTTTAGCCCTCTCAAAACCCTATCAAGTAAAGAATTAGAGGTGGTCAAATTCCAAATAACATTACTTACTTGAGACCCTGAAAAATGCCTAAGGTGGCCAAGGCTGATGTAGGGAAAAATATAACCATAAGGGTTGCCCCTAGTTCCCCATGGATTCCCCACAGAATAGTTAAAAGCCTTATGATAAGTAACACCCCCATTTCTGGGGAAGATGTAATTAACGATTTTTAGCTAACCTATGATCACTCTCCAACAAGTAGAAGATTTAATTAAACAAGGCATTCCTGGAGCCCAAGTGCAGGTCAATGACCTTAAAGGGACGGGGGATCACCTCGAAGCGATCGTGGTATCCGATGAGTTTGAAGGTAAGTCCCTAGTCAAACAACATCAGCTAGTCTTTTCCACCCTGCGGGATCATCTTGATAGTGGCATTATCCATGCCCTGGCTCTCCAAACCTATACCGTCGCGAAGTGGAATCAACAACATAGTTAATTAGTTAATTTATCTATCCATGGAAATTAGAAGAAAACGTCCTGCTCCTGCGATTAACGTTAGTTTTTTAGAGTATCAAGTTAAAACCGACGATGGCGAGCCCAACAATATCCTTGAGGAAATCGTTTGGCAGAAGGAAAAGGAAGTGGATCAATGGCGAGAACAAACCACCCTGGAGCAGTTACGGCCCAAGGTGGCCGCTGCCCCTCCAGTTAGGGATTTTCGCCATGCTTTAATCACCAGCGATCGCTCCCCGGCCTTGATTGCAGAGGTTAAAAAGGCATCTCCTAGTAAAGGGATAATCAAAGAAAATTTTGATCCCGTCGCGATCGCCCAAGCCTACGAAGCTGGTGGGGCCACTTGTCTATCGGTGTTAACGGATCAAAAATTTTTCCAAGGTAGTTTTGAAAATTTATCCTTGGTGCGTCAAGCGGTAAATTTACCCTTACTGTGTAAGGAATTTGTTATTTACCCCTACCAAATTTACTTAGCCCGTATCCATGGAGCTGACGCAGTACTGTTGATTGCCTCGATCCTCAGCGATCAAGATTTATACTATTTCACTAAAATCGTTAAATCCGTGGGCATGACGGCCCTAGTGGAAGTCCATACCCTCGCTGAACTCGATCGCGTCCTGGCCATTGATGGTATTGATTTAATTGGCATCAATAACCGTAACCTAGGGGATTTTTCCGTGAGCCTTGAAACCACCCAAACCCTATTAACCCAACGACAAGGGGAGATTGAGGCCAAGGGAGCCGCGATCGTGAGTGAATCAGGCCTATACACCCACAAGGATTTGCAATACGTGCAACAGGCAGGGGCTAGGGCTGTATTGATCGGGGAATCGCTGGTAAAACAGGACGATATTACCCAAGCGGTACAAAATCTTTACCAACCATAACCAGTTACCATCAACTTTTATAGTCTTTTTGAATAATTACGGGAAATAAATAGAGCTAAAAATAAGCTACAGCAAGAAATAACCATCCCATACCAAATAAAATTGACTATAACTAATGCTAGGGTCTGTCATCATTAAACCTGAAGCTTTTCTTCGCTAAGGATTTCAGTTTAAAACTATACTTTTTGAACCTGGCTCAGGATCAACGTTTTAATGCTAATTGATGACACTCCCTAGTAACTAATGCTAGTTTTAGTGTTGGTTTCAGGTTGACTTTGGGTTTATGGTTTGTGGCCTAATAACCAATAGGTATCCATGGGGCCTTTGCCTTTAACCTCGATCGTGCCCCGTTTCTCAAATAAAAAATGGGTTTTAAGGCGCTCGTAGGTGGAGGCGGTGGTGTGGATTTTGCCAGGGGTTCCATGGGTTTCCATCCGTGAGGCGATATTCACCACATCTCCCCACACATCGTAGGCAAATTTATGGGTACCAATAACAGCCCCCACCACTGGGCCACCGGTACTAATGCCAATGCGTAGTTGGAGGGAGTCACCGTTAGCCCAAGTAAATTGTTGGATCTCCTGCTGCATTGCTAAAGCCATAGCAGCGATCGCGGCGGCATGATCTGCCCTTTCGATGGGTAACCCCCCGATCACAAAATAGGAATCCCCAATGGTACGTATCTTTTCAACCCCGTGGTGTTGGGAGAGGCGATCGAAAATAGAAAAAATTTGATTGAGCAGGTTCACCACTGCCCTAGGGGCCATCTCCGCTGTGCGGGGGGTAAAGCTTACAATGTCAGTAAACAACACCGTAATTTCTTCATAGTAGTCGGCGATGGTTTCCCCTTCCTTGAGTCGTGTGGCAATCACTTCTGGCAATACATTTAGTAATAAGCGATCGGCCTTTTCCCGTTCTGCTTGAATCGCTTCCTCCGCTTCCTTGCGCCAGGTAATATCTTCTAACACCCCTAACACCCCCACCACTTCCCCTTCCATATTATTAATAGGAATACGGTGGCTATCTAACCACACCGTTTTGCCGTTATTGGAATGTTGTTTAATATCAATGACATGGGAATCGGGTCTATTTTTGGCCATGACGGCTTTGTCCTTAGCTCGATATAGTTCTGCCGCAGCCGGATCAGCCAACAGATCATAATCGGTTTTGCCAATGACCTGATCGGGGTGGGTAAATTGGATCGCTTCGGCCCAGCGGCGGTTACACCCTTGAAAGACTAAATTTTGATCCTTCCAAAATACTTGCTGGGGAATATTGTCTAAAATGGTGCGCAGATTATCTTTGGAGGTGGTTAATTCCTGCTCAATCTTTTTGCGGCTAGAAATATCCCGGGCTGTCCAAATAACTTGATGGCCATTGAAGGGGGCAATGCTGGCCATAAACCAAATTTCCCCGATGAGGGCATATTCAAACTCGATCGCTTTTCCTTGATCAAAGCACGCTTCAATATGTTGTTGGAACAGGGCGCGGGTGGGTTGTTCATCAAAAGCCTCGATCGTTAAGCTAACAATATCAACATCCTCCCCATAGCTCGTACTAACATTAGTGGGGATTACGTTTACCCCGTCTAGGTCGCGATCAATAATTAATACTAGATCCGTCATCATATTAATTAAGGTCTCTAGCTTAGACTCAGAAGATTGGAGTTTTTCTTCTAATAGTTGTCGTTGCTCGATTTCAGCCTGGAGTTGATCATTTTGTGCTACCAATTGTTGATATTGGCGACTAATTTTAATTTGGTGGCTAATCCTCAGCAACATTTCCTCTGGCTGAAAGGGCTTGAAGGCATAGTCTGTAATGCCGAGGTGAAAGGCTCTAACTTTATTAAACCTGTCATTTTCCCCCACCATCAAAATAACGGGAATGGAGCTAGTGGAGGGATTCTTTTTTAGGTGTTCACAGACCTGCAATCCATCCATCCCTGGCATTTGGAAATCCAATAAAATTAGATCCGGTGGTTGCTCCTTCACTAGGGCTAACGCTTCCAGACCATCCTTCGCTAGCTGAACTTGGTAACGTTTGCTGGTTAAAACATGACTAATCATATGGCGCACCCCATCCCGATCATCTACCACGAGAATAGAGGGACGATCGAGGGGGATGGAAAACTCAGGCATTAAGATTAGACTGGTTGAAGATAGGGGGATTGTAAAACTTTTTGGGTTTCAGTAAATAGCTTAAAGATACAATCGGAAATAATCTGGACTAGTTCCGATGGACATTGGGCTAAAAATTCCTCTCCATCAATCTTACCTTGGAAAAAATTTTCTGCGGCGGCCAGATCCTTGCTAATGGCTTCAAACCCTAAATATTTGAGCATATAGGTGGCGAGGGGGGAATTTTTTAGATCATAATCAGAAGTGGCTTCCCGACCTAACTCTAAAAGACTCAATATTTCTTCTTCTACGGTGGTTTTGGGGAATATAGGGTTCCTTTAACGGGGGTAAAAAATCATCTAGGCGGGGTAGTTTTTCTCCGGGGCGGGGCATTTGTCCCATCATGGTGGCGATCGGGACTTCGGCTCCTAGGCGTAGGGCGATCGCTTCAATAACGGCAATGGTCAATAGTTTGATGCCCATATAGGTGCGGCCTAAGGTCAAATTATAATGGGCCCGTTGTTCCAGGTAAGCGTACCGTTCATCGGAGGGTACCCCTTCAAACTGGTGAAACACCGATGCTGGTTTTAAAAACCGTAAAAAACCGGTCATTTTTTCCATGGCAATGCGATAATCCCTCACCGTATAAATATTGGCATTATCTAAACGATGGTTAGTTTCCGGCATTAAACTCCAGGTATTCCCTAAAAAGATCCCCGGTATATCGGCAAAACCATCCACATCTCGATTCGCGATCATGACCGCTTTTTTCAAAATTGCGGTGATGGTGTCGGGGGTAAAGTTTAAGTGGAATTGTTCACCCGCGTCGGTTAGTCTTGTTTGTAGCTGCTCAAAAATGTGACGATCGCGAAAGGGAATAGTAATCTCAATACAAGTCACAATCTGGGCAATGAGGCCTAGATCCATCATCGGTTCTAAGACTTTGGCGGCAACGATCGCACTCAAAAATTCATTTTGGCCAGCGTAGGGGGACAATTCCTGATGGGCCCGAAACCCAAAAATAGTTTTAACCAATTCATAGGCCGGATCGGTGTGGGTGGGATGATCACCACGGATAAATAATTTGTCCTTCACTTCATGGATAAAAGGGGCCACGTAATAGCTCAAATTGATATTGATGCTTTGATCCACCTGCACATAAACAATGTCGTGGAATAAGGCTGCTAATACTTGAATGGGGTCTTCTTCTCCTCCCACATGGAAAATATGGTCGGGGTTATGGAAATATCGCCATGGGCCAGACATGGTTTCCACAATCAGTTCCGCGATCGTCTCTAGTTGGGATTCCTGATAGGGAATAGTTAAATAATCAAAGCACCAACATAGTTTGTCAAAGCATCGTTGTTTATTTTTATCAAAACCCATAGATATAACCTCAAGGACAATACACCCACATCAATCATAAGACGATCGGAGATGGATCCTGCCTATTCACTTCATGTTTATTTATTCACATTCTAGGGTTGGGATTTGCTCGATGTAAGCAAATTTGAATTTATTTAACCTAAGATTCCATCAATTAATCAAAGCATTACTTATTCCCTATTACCCTAAGAGGATGTTTGCCAAGCCCCCTTTGCCCTCCATTCTGGGGAAAATTACCTGGATTTTAACTAATGAAGTCCCACAAATTGGGGGATTTGGGGGGCAAAATGCAAAATGCAAAATGCAAATTAATATTGACTTGATAAACCGCCTCTAAGGAATAAGAATTTAATAACATCTAAAACTTAAATATCGATGGTTTACGCTCCCTTGAAGGATACCTTACAAATTTCTAAGTTATTTAATTC
>JAAUPO010000142.1 GCA_012033095.1 Synechococcaceae cyanobacterium RL_1_2
ATTCTCAATAAAAGCTTGTTTAACTTGCTTATTGCGAAAAAGGGAGTATGCGTTTTCCCTGACCCATCCCCCCATACAGTAGTCTTGAATCAGAATAAAGAGATCAAATCAAAATAGCTCAGTTATGCCACCTCTGCAAAAGGATTATTCAAATGATCCAACTGTTGTACCAGTAAGCTGAGGAAGAGACCGACATCGGTCACAATTCCCACGGATTCGACGGAGCCGCGATCGCTAAGTTTTGTCACCACGGAAGGATTAATATCCACACATACCATTTTCACCCCAGCAGGAGTCATGTTTCCTACCCCAATGGAGTGCAGCATGGAAGAAAGCATGAGGATCATGTCTGCCCCTTCAATCAACTTACTGTAGCAAGTTTGGGCTTGGATTAAGTCCATCATGGTATCGGGTAAGGGGCCATCATCTCGAATAGAGCCAGCTAAACAGAAAGGGATATCGTTAGTGACACATTCATACATCACCCCTTTTGTTACTAGCTTTTGTTCCACCGCCGCCGCAATACTACCGTAATCTCTGATTTGGTTGATCACTTTTAAATGGTGACGATGGCCACCGCTGACGGGGATACCTTGTTGCATATCAACCCCCAAGGAGGTACCCATCAAGGATTGTTCAATGTCATGAACAGCGATCGCGTTGCCCCCCAAGAGAGCTTGCACATAACCATCCCGAATTAATTTAGCTAAATGTTGGGAACCGCCGGTATGGATGACCACAGGGCCAGCCGTTACGACCACTTTACCGCCTTGATCCCGAATGTGCCGCATTTCCCAGGCGATCTGCTCCACTAGCAATTCCACCCGTCTTTCGCTAGACACCCCAGCTCCCATAAAGGTAAATTCTTTGGAGCTACGTTTTTCGCGGGTAGAATCCTTCCGAATTGTCCGAATTCCATCTACGTCCACAATTACTTTTTCTCCGGTTTTGAGATCCCGTAATAGTTTACATACCGCGGTGGGAGGGGTCATTTGATCATTGATCACGATCGCGCCATCCATCCGTTGTTGGCTGACGGTGAACCATTCCCCATTAACCTTCACCTCGGTGGGATAAATGGTGGAAACATAGAAATCCCCTGGGGCTACGCCATCTTTAACCACGGTTTCTAGCTGTGCATTAGGACTATCCGCCGCTCTAGATAAAGCTCCTAAATCAATGAGTTGGCCCATAATGTCTTCCATCACACTATGGGAAGGAGCAGATATTCTCACCTCCGCATCGGAAGTGCTTTTGCGTTCTAAACCAAGGTTAAAGTTTAAAACTTTAAAGCTACCTCCTTCCTTGGTGATAATGTCGAGGGCTTGGTTCATAATCCCCGCATCTAGGAGATGGCCTTGGAGCTTAATCAAACGACTTTCCACCGGTTGATTAGCTTTAACATCGCTAAAGACAGGCTCATTAAGGCGTAGGGTTAAACATTTTGCGGCTCCCCCTGCTTTTAAAAATTCCGTGAGGGGGGTTTCTTCTACCGTAAAGCCACGCTCTTGCAATTTACCTTTAAGGCTGGCACTAGCTTTATTCATGATAATAACTTGGCCAATATTGACCGAGTTACAGGCGAAGTTCACTGCATCGGGTTCTTCGATCGCGATCAGTTTATCTTCAGGAATACGCTTTTTGATGAGGGCATTGGAGTAGGAATCAAAAGCGGGGGGATAATATAACAAATACCCGCCATCTAGGGGACAAAAACAGGTATCTAATGGTAGAAACGGTTATCAATCAGCCGTAACGATAACACCTCTACATCTAACCATTCCGCAATTAGGGGATGGGAATCAAGTTCTGAACGGAAACCATAGCCTGCCCATAGCCAATTACCTCCGCGATCGAATAAAGCATCCCCAGCCCCTTCAAGGGTAAATCTGAGGGGAGTTCATACACTTGATTAAAACCATTTTGCTCAAACCAGGCTTTAAAATACGGCTCTTCCCCCTGGCGTTCGGGGTGATAAAAACGACTAACAATGGCTCGATCGCCCCGCACTAAACCAGCATTGGCGGTAAAGACCATATCAGGCCAACCCTTAGCTGGAGGCACTAATTCGATTTGGGCATGTTTTTGAATGGTGTTGTATAAACCTTGCCACTGTTCAACGGAACGATCGCGGGATGATTTGTTAATATTCCCCTCCATCCAAGGGTTAATTACATAGTCCACCTCATAGTGGTCAGGGGCGCACATGAGGATGCGAAGGGATTCAGACATAGGCACAGCTTCTTTCAATTGAGCAAAAATTACACAGCCTTACTAGTATCTTAGAAATAACCAAAGTAAAGCAAGCTTTTAAGTCCGGAATTCACAACTTTAGAGTATTTACTACTATTTATAGTATTTTTGAATAATTATGGGAAATAAATAAAGCTAAAATCAGCCTAGGGCAAGTATCAAAAATCCTACACTAAATCCAATTGACAATAAGAGAGTGAGGCTGACCTGGCAAAGGCTTACCTTTTATGATCCCATGTCCATTAATTCTGGCTAGGGAATAAGAGGATCATATCAATTTCAACTTTGTTCTTCCAGTTAAAACTTGTTAAAACTTGTTCTTCCAGTTAAAACTTGGGTAGTGCTAAAGCTGTAAGGATATTTAACCCAGGATAATTGATTATCAAAAGGTTTAATCTTCCTGATCCTCACTTGTCTAGGACTACCAAAACTTGTTCTTCCAGTTAAAACTTGTTAGCAATAGCCAGGAAAGTTAAGGCCAAAGCGATAAAGCCTGATCCAGTAGGGCCCCGATCATCGTTGACCCATCATAACCATTGCGGTTATTTAACTCCACCCCCAGGATTGGATCTGTTTTTACTGTTTTTACAAAATCTTTTTAAAGCCCGTGGGGCAAATACTTTCTCCTTTAACCAACGTCGGGGCTGGCACTTGTTCCATAGTGCCTTTAACTTCTGCCTCACATCGAACCGCCATAAATTCTTGATTTCCTAGGGAAAAAACAGCCCCCGTATAGGCACGTAAATTATCCTGCACAGGCATCGCGATCGCTTGAACTTGGTCTTCCCCAACACCCTGCAAACTATATTGATAAAACTGATCTTCCCCTAATAGGTAAGTAAGGGATTCTATATCTTGATTAAATGCCTGAAACTGCTCAAAATATACTTCCTGGGACAGATTCATATAATGGAGATTGGTCTGGGCTTGCCGCTGGGCCTCAACTTCTGGAGTTAATAAACTCGCTATAATTTTTAATTCTTCTTTTAATAACACCCCATCGGGTTTTAAATTTAACTGTAAATAGGGTTGTTCCTCTTCTGACGCGATCGCGGTCACTGCAATTAAAATTGATTTTTGCTCGGCTGGCTTCAGTTGTAAGTTAAACATCCAAATATGGCCAGCAAATTGCCGTTCCATTTGTGGCTCCAGTTCCATCATCCCCACCAAACCTTCGCCCAACTCCAAAAAAACTAACCCCATCAACCGCTCATTACTTTCTTCCATCAACACTCCCCCTTGATAATTCAGCCTTTGATCCGCCGCCGCTGAAAATAACTCCCAATTCCCAATGTAGGTTTCCAGCCCCTTCACTTGTTGGTGTTCCCTCGCTGCAATTTTGTCAGCAAACCCTAAGGCAAGACCTACCCCCGTCAAAACAATGATGAGCGATCGTGACAGCGTTGACAGGTTAACCATGGAGTTTGAGGGAAGTTTAATTAAAACTTATTAACTTATTTATTTTTGATTTATTTTATCAATTAAAACAATTAAAACATTTAGCAGTAAGCCCCAATCTCTTCCCCAGCTTCCACTAAATAATTCATGGCCCTAAACCGTAGCATCATCAATTCATCATAAAACGGATTGATTTTACAGAGGGGGGGAATGGTAAATAGGGGCTTACCAAAGAATTTTATTGTACGGGCAAAGGGACATTGGGACGGAATTACACGACAAATGCGATGGGCAAAGTCTATATCTTTGATGGGTAAATTCTCAATTAAGTTCCGAAGGGGCTTGAGGGGCTGAATCCGTTGATAGCGATGGCCAGCAATCCAGTGCTCCCAAACGATCGTGACAGGACTTTTTTCAGTAAGATTCATAAAACTTTTGATAGCAATTTAGATGGTACTAAACAAACGCGACTGATAGAACCTAATAACTTATACAACGATTTATCGGTGGTTCCTGGGGTTAGTACATATACTTATTATAACTTCATGTTGTGAATATAATTGTGATCCTAATCCTCAAAAAAAGAGTATAAATGGCTACATTCTACTCTTAAACAACTTCTAGGTTGCTTAAGTCCGCAGGGGTAAGAGAAAAAGTAACATCGTGGTTGTTTTAATCTTGTTGTTTTAATTTTTAAGCTAAGGTTAAGTCTTCATCAACAACGAAATTTTAATGATGAAATTTATCAAAAGCCTTTGTTTCCAATGGTTTTGGTTATTAATTTATATGGTTGTCGTAACCTTCACTCCCTGCATAAGTGCCTAGGGGGATGAGCTTCGACCCCCATCATTAATTGTTAGTTCCATCCGTAGGATCCCAGCCCCATCCTTTCTGTGGAGTAGATGAAACCTCCTAATTTAGGTCTTAGAGAATGTTCAAAAAGCCCCCCTTGCCCTCCATTTCGGTTAAAATTCCCTAAATTTTAACCAATGAAGTCCCTCAAATTGGGGGATTTAGGGGACGACTCCACAACAGTTGATACTTTTCAAACACGTTCTTAGGTAAAATTTACCGCGATCGTTTGGAGCCTAACGGAGCAAGGGGGGAGGTTCTTTTTCTCTATCCCTTAAGGGTGAATGAAAGGTGATTTTCCCGCCGTCCCAGTTATCAAACCCCAAAGAAATCCCCTAGGACAGACACAAAAAAACCAACCTTTTACCCCAGGCAAAAAATTGGTTTCCCATTGAAAATTATTATAAGGTTATTAACAGTTACGAACCCTTTTTGGGTTTTAGTTAAATAGGTTATTTCTAAACTTAACTTCTTAACTGGTGGTGCCTATGCTTCCTTTTCTACATAAAGAAAGAACAAGCCCATGCTGACAAAAAATCCCACTAAACCAATAGCAGGGACTAAAACGACAGGTAGAAAAGAAGCTGCAAAATCTCCAGCGACCATAGGATTAAACTCCATTTAATGTGTAATGTTGTCTTGAATTTTTGGAAAAGTTAAACCAATGAAACCAGAAATCGTATTACCCATGGATATTACTGCTAAGCTCTTCCCCACAGAGTAGTTTTATAAAGATTCTTAACAAAACATGAAAGGTCGTAAACACCCTAGTTTATCTTCATTGTTATATATCAAAACTTTTTAGGAGATATAATCAATGCCCTATAGTAATGTGGTTACTGACGGTGGCAATCGTGAAGTAGGAAACCTTAGTACACCTATTAACGGTTCCCCCGTTAGCTTAGCTTTTCTTCGTAATTTACCGGCCTATCGCCATGGCCTTTCTCCTAACCGTCGTGGTTTAGAAATCGGTATGGCCCATGGTTATTTTATCTACGGGCCTTTTGCCCTGCTTGGTCCCCTTCGGGATTCTACTGGCTTTGGCCCCATTAGTGGCTTACTTGCCTCCATCGGTCTTGTTTCCATTTTAACGATCGCTCTTTCTTTATACAGTGCTACTGGGGTTAGTCGTCCGACGGAAACCTTCACTACCCCTAATCCTCCCTCTGAACTAGGTTCTACTGAAGGTTGGAGTGAATTTGCTAGCGGTTTCTTCCTTGGTGGTACCGGTGGCGCGATTTTCGCTTATTTTCTTTGCACTACTCCCTACGTTGAGCCCCTAGTAAAAATTGCTAGCGGTATCTGGTCTAGCTAAGCCCTTTGGGTCTTCAGCGATAACAAACACGTCCTTTGGCTATGGAAGTCAAAGATTCAACTAGTTAAAAATTACAATCAAATTTAAACCTGTTTTCTTGATAATTATGGATCGATTAGGATCTAGCAAGAAAACAGGTTTTTCCGTATTTCCTTGGGCCCTAGACTAGAGATCCTATATCCCTATAGCCGTAGCCAATCTGATGGCAACAGATTAATCACGGTTAAAACCCTACTACATAAGTTTTTAGTTTTTAAGCGTTAGAAATATCCTGATATTTATGACTATTGCTATATATTCCGATGGAACCTAATTAAGTTAATCCGTTGGCGAATCAAGCCTGCCCCAAACTTCAGTAAAATAGATTGAAAAACTGGCCTTATTGATCCTTTTGATCCTTATTGATTCGATAAATTTATGCTTAAACGATTATTAATCACAACGTTTTTACCTTTGTTATTGGGGATAATGACTTGGGTAACTGTTCCTAGCCCAGCAGCTCAGGCCGTTGGAGTTTATGGCATTCCCAATCCCGTCGATAATCCTGATCTTTGGCTTTATGACCAAGCTGAAGAGTTAAGTATTAGTACAGAGCGCAAATTAATTAGTACCTTAGAAAAACTAGCTCAAGATACAGGGAAAGAAGTACGGATGGTGATGATCGATCGCCTGGATTATGGGGATACCATGAACTTTTACGAATAAAGTATTTAGCAAATGGTTTCCAGAAACCGTC
>JAAUPO010000143.1 GCA_012033095.1 Synechococcaceae cyanobacterium RL_1_2
GGATTTTCTAAAAGCTATAGTGCCCATCCTTGGTTATATCAAAGTGACGATATTGCTGATTTATATTTGCCCACATTAGGTCGTGTGGAATGTCGTCCGATCGCGGTTCAGGATGTTGCAGTAGCAATTCCACCGGAAACATGGTGCGATCGTTTGGGTTATGTGGTGGTACAAATCAGTGATGATTTAAGTACAGGAACCCTAATGGGCTTTTTACCCACAGCTACGGCAACGATGGTTCTCCTGAAACAATTACAACCGATCGATGAAATTTTTACCGCGATCGCGTTACAGGAAGAAAGTGTTTGGCATAAACTCCAAGGTTGGGCCCAGAAATCCCTAGACAAAGGCTGGAGGATCAAGCCATCACCCCCATCAACCTTGGAGCTATCCGCAACCCGAGGGGATCAAACTCTGGACGAACTTTATGAAATTATCGAAAATTCCCCTAGTATGTCGGCCCGTCCGTAACGCGCTAAAGGTATTACCGTTAATTGGTCAACGCAATCAACAAGAAATTAATCTTCTGGCTGAAATCGTTGAAGGGACAGAAGATCCCAAAATTCGTTGGGATGCGGCCGCTATCCTCGGTAATTTTGAGCCGAGCCATCCCCAGGCAGCGATCTATCGCAATAAATATTTTAACTTTGATTTAAGTTTTGAAGTTCCTCCAGAAAACCTGGAAGTTGAATTACAGGTAGCCTTATTAACGATCGACAATCGCAAAATTTTAGCCCAAATTGAAGTCAAACCAATGCAGGGCAAAAGCAAGTTACCCAATAATTTAGAGTTTGCGATCCTAGATGATCAGGGACAATTACTGAGGGAGGAGATTAGCCGAGATCATCACGATAGTTTAGAAATGTCATTTCGGTTTGAACCAGGGGATCATTTTCGGATTCGGCTAACCTCTGGGGATAGTGTATTTATCGAAGATATCGAGATTTAGTTCGGTGCTGATAATGAGGTTAATTGCCCTAAAATTTCATGAATTAACTAAGGATAATAGGTTTCATCTATCCTTGGAGCTTTATGAGCGTCAGAGCGATCGCTTCATTCCCATTCCCTTAGGAAATGCGGGCAGTGCCATCAGCGGCAATTTACCCTTACCCTTTGACCTGAGTGAATTAGAAACCAGTTATAAAGCTTGGGTTGATACCCATCGATGGCGTGTCCAATCTCAACGTGGCTTTGAGTTTGATCAACCCACCAAGAAAAAGTCAGAAAAAGATTGTCAACCTTTAAAACAGTTGTTGAAGAATTGGTATGATGTTGATGGTGATGATTGGGAGAGCATTAAGACCCAAATTAAGATCGTGACGGGCCAAAATTCAAACCAGAACCACTATCTTTTAATGTGGTTGGATTCAAGCTTGGTCGATCGTTGTTCCATTTTGGCAAAGTTGCCTTGGGATGAAATGTTTGCTGAGTTAGAATTACAAACATCCCTCTGCATTCAGAATTTTAAGTCAATGGGGGCCATCACCCCTAATGCTCCAATTCCTCCGCCAAGGAAGTTTAGTTTTCGTTCCTTAGGCTCATTACTGAAACCGAAGGTGCGGCTTTTACATTTAATCGGCAATGATCAGGATATTAAACTGGATCAGGATAGTAAAATTCTGGATGATTTAAGGAAAGCTAACCATCTGTTGATTGAGCGGATAAAATTAAATTCCTTTCAGGATATAGGTGAAGCCCTACGCCATCGTCAAGGTTTCCATATTTTGGTTTATTCGGGCCATAGCCTCGACCAGGATAATAGGGGCCACATCATTCTACGGGGAAGCTCAAAAAAGGCAACCATTGATGATTTTAAAGGATCGTTTAAGCAGTTGATTGATAATGGTCTAAAACTTGCAGTATTTAACTCCTGTTTGAGTGCATCTTTAGCTAGGGATTTATTGGATTTGGGTTTAACCTCTGCGATCGCGACTAGGGAGGTAATTCATGACGATGTGGCCCTAAAGTTATTGACTTCATTTTTTGAGGAATATGCCAGCCATGGCCATTCAGTCTATGCCAGTATCAATAAAACGATCGCCTCCCTAGAGGATCTTCGCGAAAATTTTTCGGATTCACAATGGTTACCGGTACTATACCAACACCCTCAAAAAGTACCTCCCCTTTGGCAAGATTTTATTGCAAAACCCCAAAAAATTCGTTGGCATATCGGGGTATCGGGAGCCATTACGACGGCCGTGTTGGGCCTCACCATGGGGGGATGGCTCGAAGGGTTAGAGCTTAAGGCCTATGATCAGTTATTACGATGGCGATCGCTACCCCATTATGGCCGAGAAGAACGGGTGATGGTGGTAACGATCGATCCCTCTGATTTGGAGTTATTAACCACGGATTACCCAGGGATTAGGCAGGATATCATTACGGATCGGGCCTTAACGGCGGTGATTGACCAGATCCAAGAAGGACAACCCAAATTGATCGGCATTGATATTTTGCGCAATAGCCCCACCCCATCTTCCGATATAGATAACCATGGGGCTTTAGTTGCCCAGATCAATCAAGCTCAGAATATAACGATCGTTTGTCAGTTGGACAAGACAGGTAAAGAAACGGAGGGAATTCCGTCTGGTACGGAACCGCAACATGTGGGTTTCAGTGATATCCTAGTCGATCCCGATGGGAAAATACGTCGTCAATTATTTTGGACAACAGGGATCGATAACCCATCCTGTCCGAACCCCCTCTCCCTATCCTTTGCCCTGGCCCTTAAGTATTTACAATCTTTAGGTTATACCCCATGGTCTTCAGAGGAAGTTAAAGCACGGGATCTATTTGGGATTGAAGATCAAACCTTCCCCTATTTAAAGGAATTTTCCTTGCGGCGATCGCCTCAACCTACCCGTGTCGAACCCGTTAATTATGGAGTGTTATTTAGTCCTCGCCCCCGACAATCCCCTGGCATGAAGGAAATACCCCTAAGAAGTTTTTTTAATGATCCCCATTTTGATCCGAACCTATTTAAAGATCGAATTGTTTTGGTTGGTTACGATCGCCCCAATTCCGATCGCCATAAAACGAGCTACGAAGATAATTTACCGGGGGTCATTTTACAGGGCCAAATGGTGGCTTATTTATTAGATGTGATGTTAGAAGAAGAACCGAGGTTATGGGTATTACCCCATTGGGGCAATGGTTTATGGATTATAGGTTGGGGCATAATCTCAGGTAGCACCGCATTAATGTTAGTTTGGCTCCCTCGTTCCTCCTCTTCCCTGGTGGGGGCCACTGCTATGGAGGGATCAATTTTAGTGGTTGTTTGTTTTCTGATGTTAGGGCAAAGGGGGCTTTGGCTACCGATGATGGGCCCAGCCATAATCATTAGTTTAATTTTTTTGGTTGGATTGGGTAACCTAAACGAAAGACCAGAGTAATAGGATTTTTGTACATAAATCCTACTTTAATTGGGAGACAATCCATGGCATCACTATCCAACCAAGGTAATGGGATTAATTATTTATTAGGAGGCTTATTGGTTAGTTCTTGCCTCTGGATCCATGATCCCCTGTTAGCTCAAACCAACATAGAATCCACCATCAAAACTAATTACTGGTCACCTCCCAGCGGTGTGGGGAGTAGTGGTCGCCGTCGTTCTAGTGCTGATGGCCGTGGAAAAAGTAAGACCTCTAACTGTGATGCTGAATTAATCGGCCTTCTTCCCTATGCGATCGAGGGATTAGCGATGGTGGAACATCCTGAATTTATGGTTTATGTATCTCAAGAGGGTTCGGAAGGAGAAATAGCCCAAATTAATCTCACCTACTACGATCGCGAACAACAACCCATTACAATTTTTGAAAAATCGCTCCAGGATTTTCCTCGGGATCAAGTGTTTGGGATTCCCGTACCGCCTGAAGTGGTGCTATTGCCCGATCGCCTTTATCGCTGGGAGTTTGCATTGGCATGCGATCGCGATCGTTCTTTAAAGGGGGCTATAAGTACTCGGGCCCAAGAGTTTAGGGTACAGGATCTACCTTCTGGGGAGATGGTGACCCCTGTCGATCAAGCTAAATTTTATATGGAGCAGGGATGGTGGTATGACGCAATCAAGGTTTTGCATAACATCTTAGTGGAGGAACCCACCCACCAAGAGGGCCTCACTCTCTGGACAGAGCTATTAACTACCGAAGGCTTAAGGGAGTTGTTATAAAATCCGACTTCATCGTATCACTGATTTTGGGGAGTTTATATCGTGGATTAAGCTTTATCCCACCCCCACAGATGACCAACTATCACCAACTATGGGGTTGAAATTTACTATCATTAGCAAGCCTAACTATTTCCCCCGCTTGGACAATCACAAATAACCCCTTTTTATAGGCATAACGGGAAACTTCCTTAGTAACTTTAATCCCTGCCACTGCCCCATAAACCGTGTAGTTAGCGTAAGCGGGAAAGGCTTGTTTAAAGCGGGGTAGTTTACGTAGAAACTCATCTACTTCAGCTTGGGTCAGGTTGGATTTTACTTCCACCACCACTAACTCCTTACCATTAATGGCTAAAATATCTACTTCCATTGAGACATTAGGACGATTGGAGGTGACGTTGGGATGGGTTTCTTTTACGTCAATGCCCCGAGCTTGAAACAGACGTTCTAGCCCTGGTCTAACTAAGTTTTCCACAAACTCCCCCCACCGGCTGGATAGCCCGGCTATTTGTTGGTTGGTGCGCTCGATCGTTGCTTCTAGTTTTACCATGCGGCGATCGAAGTCCTCTTGGGATTTGACCCGCTTTTGTTCCGCTTCGACCATTAGGCGATCGAGTTCCTCTTTAGATTTAAGCCGTTCCTGTTCCGCTTCGGTGAATAAACGATCAAATTTTTGTTCGGAACGTTCAAATAAATTATAAATATCTTGAATCGTGATGGGGTCACTCATGGCCAAAGCAAAAAAGACAAAAAATAGTTATTCCTATTTTATCTCCACCATTGGGTTGGTTTGGGAAAGTTTTGTATCGTTTTGGGGGGGTAACCCCGATCGCGTCATTTAGGATTACATCCCCAAACCCAGATCTCTCCGTTTGATGTCCAATGCTGGATATTGATATCTTCGTAGTTTATAAAAAGACCGCGATCGTGCTAGAAGTTAAGTCCAATCTGACCCAGAATAAAGTGGCGGAATTTCTAGAAAAACGTCCTAAATTTAAAGCGGCCTTTGCCATTGATAAAGACTACAAAATTTATGAAACGATCACAGGGATTGATGTTGATGCCCAATCAGCCAGCTATGCTCATAAACAGGGTTTATTCGTGATTGTGCAGGCTGTGGATATGGTTAAATTTGCCAACGATGAACAATTTCAACCTAAAAGTTGGTAATTAGTAGATAGGCTCTTACTATATTCACTTTAGTGAAATAAATGTAGAAAAGAGTTACGCTTCAAAAACTTGGAATAATATTTTTTATTTAATACGAATTATTATTCCAGTTCTGGATGTATCTTTGGATTTCTCTTAATCTTTCTCGTGACCAATTACGTATTTTCGGAATTGGATGTTCTTCTGACCATTCTGATAGAGGCTCTATAAAAATATCTATATAAGGAATGGGTGAATCCATCCAAGAAGAAGGTTCAATTCTTTGATCAAGTTGGGTTATAAAAGTATCATATTGTCCAAATTCTTCAACCAGTTCAATAAATTTTGGATGCCAACCCTTCACCTTATAATTATCTTTATCACCTTCTTTAAATTTTTCAATTTCGAGGACAGGATAGAAACTACAAAGAAATGCTCCATTACGTTCAGGATTTTCTTTAGCCCAGTCTAAGCATTCATCTTTAATTACTTCATCTTGCATAATTTGAAATAAAATTCCTGATTTTACATGAACAAAATCAGTATGAGCAGTGATTATATTTGGAGCTAAAAAGTCTAGCGGTCTATCTAATTGTATATTTGTTGCTGAATCATAAAATGAAGATAACTGCTCCCAAACAATGTGAGGAAATCGTTTAATCAAAAGGCATAACACTTTAAAATAGATTTCTCGAACATTAACACTGTATGTTGAACAACTTTCTCTAATTATTTGTAATACTCTGGACATCAAATTTGTTACATAATCATCATCCATACAGTTTTGAGAAATTATTTTTTCAATTAGTTGTATGAAATGGAAGTCTTGAGATACTCCTAGTTCAATATCATTGTTGAATATAATTGAAGATGATGTGATACTTTTGACTTTTTGAATAAGTAATGGGTCAAGATTTTTTTTAAAACTATACATTCCTATAATCTCTAAACAGGCAAATAAGCCTTCTGCTGACTGATTTTGAATTAACTCGTCTAACAACGGCTCTATTTGCTCAGGAGTGAATTTGTTAAGTCTTTGCCCATAGGATAAGTG